>NZ_JBVVPW010000001.1:78061-243408 GCF_055811385.1 Mesorhizobium sp. WSM4849 | reverse complement strand
CCCCCCCCTCCCAAAAAAACCCCCCCACCCCCCGGGGCCGCGGCCCCCCCCCCCCCCACCCCCGCCCCCCCCCCCCCCCCCCCCCCCCCCCCCCCCCCCCCCACGATTCCAGATGTTCCTGTCATTCTGCCGAATGACTTCTCATGCCGCCAGCCGAGCAATCCGCTGCAGCCGCCGCAGCGTGGTATCGTCCTGCAAAGCCTGCTGAAACAGCGAAATCTCCTGGTCAATGCGATCGCAGAGCGCGCCCGTGTCGCCCTTGAGCAGGTCGCGCGTCTGCAGCAGTGCGGCGACCGGCTTCTTGGCGAGTTGCCTGGCTCTGCCAAGTGCGGCTTCCTCGACATCGCCCACCACGATCTCCGTGACCAGGCCAAGCAACCTGGCGTCCTCGGCACTGAGCGTGTCGCCCAGGCAGAAGAAGCGGAAAGCGCCGGCATAACCGAGTTTCTGCGGCGCCAGGATGCTGGTCGCCGCGTCCGGCACGAGGCCGAAATCGACGAACGGCACCCGGAACGTGCTTTCATCAGATGCGATCACCATGTCGCAATGGAACAGGATGGTGCAGCCGACGCCGACGGCGTCGCCATCGACGCAGGCAAGGACCGGTTTCGGGAACGTCGCCAACGTGCGGAACATGTCGGTGACGGCGGCGATCAATCTTTGATGCTTGGTGGCGTCGAGGAATTCGGAAAAATCGCCGCCGAGGCAGAAGCAGCCGGCGAGGCCGCGCAGCACCACGACGCGCACATCATCGTCGATTGCGGCTTCGTGGAAGATCTTGGCCAGGCTTTCATAAGCTCGCCCGTCCAGCACTGGCCGGCCGTCTTCCGACGACACCGTGACAATCAGGGTATGATTCCGAAACTCTGTTTGCGGGTGGATGTTCATGGCTGTCTCCAATTCTCACGAGGCCTGCCTCATTCCGAGCCTGTCGGGATATCCCCTGGCCAGCACCGGCGCGAAATGACTGCGACGAGAACGCACCACCTCAAGCGTATGCTCGTTGAAGGTGAGCAGTGTGGCGACGACCTGCTGGTTGCCATAGGTGCGCTGGTAGCCAAGCGGCTTCGCCAGGAAGTGCAACTGCAGCGCCCGCAGGACCCACATCGGCTCGAACTCGATGATCACCTGGTTGACGTTCCGCTTCAGCCCCCACTCGACGAAGCCGGCAATGAGCTCGGTGCCGACCGTCGAGACGCCGCGCTTGCCGTCACGAAAGCCCGGCGCCACCGCGTAGCGGGTCAATTCCCAAACGTTCGGGCCGGACGGCGGCGTCCCTTCATAGAGGTCCGCCAGCACCTCGGTCAGAAGATGCGCCCGCGTTGTCGGCAACATCCGCTGATAACCGGCGAGTTCGCCATTGCGGACGACGAGCTGATGCACCGCCTCGTCATGGTCGAACTGATCGATCTCAAGGCCATCGGGGCGCTGCAGGTCGGTCCAGCCCATCTCCTCGACGAAAATCTTGTAGCGCAAACGATGAACGGCCTCCCAAAGGTCGGGACGTTCCATAAGTTCCTGTGTGGTAAGGGAAAAAAGCATCTGCCGTCTCCTAGGTTCAATAGGAAGATACGGCCGGGCTGTCCCGAGAAAATTACGCGATCACGTAGGCAAGAATTTCTAGGCCGGCACGGCCGAGCTAGCTAATATAGCCGCGCCTTATCGCTTCCGCGACCGCCTGCACCCGGTTGACGGCACCGAGTTTGCTTTTGGCGTTAAGAAGGTGTTTCTCTGACGTGTGTTCCGAAATGCCGAGAATCTGTGAAATCTCCCATTCGGACTTGCCGACGGCGGCCCATTGCATGCATTCGCGCTCACGCGGCGTCAGTTCGACGTGGTCGATGGTCTGGGCCGCCATCGTGTGGAGTTGCATGGCACGGCCTATCGCATAGGTCGCGGCCAGCGACACCAGTCCGAAATCGGCGCCAGACAATTCGACGGCTTCGCCGCCGAGCGACACCATGACGATCTGGCCATCGAGCGTAACCAGCGGGAAGGCCAAACCGTCGCGCAGCTTGAATTCGCCGGCGTCGCCCATCACTTCGCCGCTGCTCTTGTCGATGCGGATGCTCTGGGACGCCTCCCGCCACTGGAACGGCGCCTGAAGCTGCTTCATGTGGCTGACGACGGGGTCGTGGTCGACATAGTTGCGCGCCACATAGCGCTCGAGCCATTCTCCCGGCCACTCGCAAAGCAGCACATGGTCCTTTTGCTGGCCTCTTGGCGTGCCCGGTTGCGGAACCGTTCCGGCCATCAGCGCCGTCAGGCCGAACTCCGAGGTTATGCCAAGCAGTTTTTCGCAGACCGCGGCCGCCGTGTTGGCGTGCTGCAGCTGATCTATGAATTCCAGTGTACGATCGAAGTGGCCCATCGCAACATCTACCCCATGTTGCCTTCCGCGTTAAGATCAACGGTCCAGTGCTACCTGCACTTTGCCATCGACCCCGGATTACAAACCTGCTCCTCTCTGTTTGCAGCGCCTTGCAGCTACCCTCCAGCCGACGCCACACATGTTTGCAAGCTCGCTGAAGCATAACCCTAAATCGGCGTGATGAAATCAAAAACCGTTGTGCCTGTGTCATTTTCGTACCAAAAGCCACATTGGACAGGACAGGGCGGAGCTCGATCGTGGCAATTCGGTGGATACCCGTCGTCTTGATGCTGGCAATGACGGGGGCACAGTGGCTCACGGCAGCGCGTGCCGCGGAGCCGCAAGTGCCGGTGCTGTGGGATGCAAAGGAGCGGCTGCCGAAGCCTGACCTTTCCGCGCTGCCGCGTCTGAGATTCCTGACCACCACCGATTTCCCGCCGTTCAACTTCCTCGACGGGGCGGGCCGCCTGTCCGGCTTCCACGTCGATCTGGCGCGCGCCATCTGCGCCGAACTCGGCATCGCGGAAAAATGCCAGATCCAGGCACTGCCCTGGGCCGAGCTCGAAGGGGCGCTGCAGAAGGGCGAAGGCGAAGCGATCATTGCCGGCATCGCCGCCACGCCGGAGTCGCGGTCGAAATATGCCTTCTCGCACTCCTACCTGCAGTTTCCGGCACGCTTCATCATGCCGAAGACAAAGGCGCTCGCGGAACCGATCTTCGACAGGCTGCGCGGCAGGCGCGTCGGCGTGGTGGCCGGCTCCGCGCATGAGCGCATGCTGCGCGATTATTTCAGCACCGTTCAGGTCGTACCCTTCGGCCGGCCGGAAGAACTCTATGATGATCTTAAGGCCGGCAAGGTCGACGCCGCCTTCGGCGACGGCATGCGCTTCGCCTTCTGGCTGGGCGGTTCGGATGCCGCAGCATGCTGCCGCTTCGCCGGCGGCCCCTATCTGGCGCCAGAATATCTGGGCTCGGGAATGGCCATCGCCACCAGGGCCAACGATCCGGCGCTGGCCGCGGCATTCAACTACGCGCTGCAGCAGATCTCAGTGAAGGGCATCTTCGCCGAATTTTATTTGCGCTATTTCCCGGTCAGTTTTTTCTGATCCGGTCCGGTCAGCTTCTTCTGACCCTTCAGGGCCCGGATCAAGTCAGCGTGCGAAGGCGGGCTTTGGCGGCGCGGGCGATGGCTGCGACGGTGAGCGTGTCGAGATCGAGCTGGCGACGGATAAGCTGCAGCACCCTCACCTCCTCCAAGCGCATTTCGAGGTCGACGGCCGCAACCTCGAAGGCTGCGGCATAGGCGGTATCAAGCAGGCGTTCGGGCAGTGCTTCAGCGACGCGCGCCAAAACGCCTTCCAGCCCGTCCTTTTCGTGCAGCATCTTTTGGCAGTCCTGGGCGACGCCGACCAGCCGGTCATGGTCGAAGTCCTCGAACACCGGCCATGAGCGGACGACGTCGCCGATCCGCGCCAGTTCGACATCGGTCATGTCGCGATCGGACGCGGAGGTGATGACCATCAGATAGATCAGGGCTTCATGCGGCGGCAACGACATTTAAAAACTCCTCAAACGGGCTCC
Source organism: Mesorhizobium sp. WSM4849 (assembly GCF_055811385.1). Taxonomy (NCBI): domain Bacteria; kingdom Pseudomonadati; phylum Pseudomonadota; class Alphaproteobacteria; order Hyphomicrobiales; family Phyllobacteriaceae; genus Mesorhizobium; species Mesorhizobium sp. WSM4849. Next base: position 239,456 of record NZ_JBVVPW010000001.1, on the reverse strand, counting down.
AAAGTTAGGAACGCGGCACCGACGCTGCAAGGAAAAAGAGCCGCGATCGTTGACGCCTACGGCAGGCACGCCTAGAGACCGGTGGAAAAAATCTCTTCCGGCCCCCTATTTGCGGCGATGCCGGCGAACAATTTGGAAAACAGTGACATGGCGGGATCAAACATCATCGATCTCAATCCCGAGGTGCTTGCGGCAGCGGCTGAAAGCAAGGCGTGGCCGTTCGAGGAAGCCAGGAAGATCGTCGAGCGCTACAAAGACACTGACTTTCCCGAGACCGTCCTGTTTGAGACCGGCTACGGTCCGTCGGGGCTGCCGCACATCGGTACTTTCGGCGAGGTCGCACGCACCTCGATGGTGCGCCACGCCTTCCGCGTCCTTACCCGGGACACGGTCAAGACCAAGATCTTGTGCTTTTCCGACGACATGGACGGTATGCGCAAGATTCCGGACAACGTCCCCGATCGCGCCGCACTCGAGCCGCACCTGCACAAGCCGCTCTCGTCCGTCCCCAATCCTTTCGGCGGCGACTATGCGAGCTTCGCAGACCACAACAACGCAATGCTTTGCCGTTTCCTGGACACGTTCGGCTTCGACTACGAGTTCGCCAGCGCGACGGAATACTACAAGGCTGGCCGTTTCGACGACGTTCTGCTGCGCGCTGCCGAACGCTTCGATAAGATTATGGACGTGATGCTGCCGACGCTCGGAGAGGAGCGTCAGGCGACCTACAGTCCGTTCTTGCCGATTTCCCCCAAAAGTGGCCGCGTGCTTTACGTCCCCATGAAGCATGTCGACGCCAAGGCCGGCACTATCACCTTCGATGATGACGGCACCGAAACCACGCTGCCCATAACCGGCGGCAGGGTGAAGCTGCAGTGGAAGCCGGATTTCGGCATGCGCTGGGCGGCGCTCGGCGTCGACTTCGAAATGTTCGGCAAAGACCACCAGACGAATGCGGTGATCTACGACCGTATCTGCAATATCCTGGGCGGGCGCGCGCCTGAGCATTTCGTCTATGAGCTGTTCCTGGACGAGAACGGCCAGAAGATTTCGAAGTCGAAGGGCAACGGACTGACCATAGACGAGTGGCTGACCTACGCGCCGACCGAAAGCCTCGAGCTCTACATGTACCAGCGGCCGCGGCAGGCCAAGAAGCTCTATTTCGACGTCATTCCGAAGGCGGTGGACGAGTATTACGCCTTTCTGTCCGCCTATCGCCGGCAGGAGTGGAAGGAGCGGCTGGGAAATCCCGTCTGGCACATGCATGACGGTAACCCGCCTGTAGTCGACCTGCCGGTGTCGTTCGCGCTGCTGCTTAATCTGGTCAGTGCCTCGAACGCCCAGAACAAGGACGTGCTGTGGGGGTTCATTTCGCGCCACACATCAGGCGTGACGCCGAAGACCCATCCCGAGCTCGACCGGCTGGCCGAGTATGCGATCCGCTATTTCGACGATTTCGTGAAGCCGGCCAAGGTGTACCGGGCCGCCGACGCGGTCGAGCGCGAGGCGCTGACGAAACTCTCTGACGCGCTCGCCGCTTTGCCGCCAGATGCCGATGGCGAGGTGATCCAGAATGCCGCCCTCAACGTTGCGCGAAAGATCGAACGCTATCAGGACCATTCGAAGCAGAGCCCGGAGGGCGGGCCGGGCGTCTCCGTCGCCTTCTTCCAGATGATCTACCAGGTTTTAATCGGACAGGAGCGCGGCCCGCGCTTCGGTTCCTTCGCCGCCCTTTACGGCATCGCAGAAACCCGCGCGCTCATTCAGAAGGCGCTGGCTGGTCAGCTGGCGGCGTAGCCGTCGTCTCGGTTGGCGGCGTAGTCGTCGCAGACGGATCGAGAATCGGCTGCGTCGGCTGCGTTGCCGCGACAGGGGCTGGTGCTGGAGGCAGGCCAGAGAGACTGGGCACCGGCCCGAAAATGCCCTTCCTCGCCGTACGCGCCTTCTCGCCGGCCTCGACGTAAGGGCCACCTTTGGCTGCGCGCGCCCAGCCGTTTTCGATCAACCACTGACCGACATCCTGGTTGCCAACGCGGCATTCGGCGGCGATCAGGTCGCGGCCGCCTTCGGGCGGCACCGCGCAAACCACCGCGCGGCCGCGCAGGAAGGCACGGAACGCCGTTCTCGCCCGGCTGCCACACGTCCAGGACTTGCCGCCGTCGGTGCAAGTTTCGTCCTGCCTGACGATGTCGACGGCGGAAATCGCGACGGAATAGCCCTTGGCCTCGATCACACCGGCGGCCGATGCAACCGGCTGGAACAGTTTTGTCCCGTTCCAGTCGTCGGGCATTTTCGTTTTGGGCGGCTTGGGCGGTCCGGCCAGCGCCAGCTCACTCAGCGGCGCGCGCGGCTCGACCCGTTCAAGCTCTTCGGGCTGAAGCTGCGGCGGCGCGACGACCTCGGGATCGATGGCTCTGGAATGCGCCTCTGGCCCCGCCGCCTTGGGTCGCGGAATTGCTGATGTAGCAGGCGCTTGGGATTGCGCCGCGATGCCGGCCTGCGCCCGAGCCGTGGCGCGCCCATTTTCGTCATGCAGCACGGCGCGGCCACCTGCGGCAATCGCAGCCCCCATTGCCAGGATCGTCAACACCGCGGCGGCTGCATGAAGCGGGCGCACCGGCGGCCCCTACTGGCTTGCCCAGACAATCCGCGCCACCCATTCGACATCGCGCATCGGGATGTCGCGGTCCGGGTGATCTGGATTGAGCGAGACCAGCATGATCGACTTCGCCGTCTGACGGTCCAGCACCTTGGCCATTACCTCGCCGGCATTGGTCTTGACGACGACGCGGTCGCCCTTGCGGGTGGCGGCGCCCGGCTCGACGATCAGCACGTCACCATTGCGGTAGAGCGGCAGCATGGAATCGCCCTGAACCTGCAGCGCATAGGCGGTTTCGGTCGCCCGTGCCGGAAGCTCGATCAGGTCCCAGCCCTGCCCCACGGGAAAGCCGGCATCGTCGAAGAAGCCGCCGGCGCCGGCCTGGGCGAAACCGAGCAGCGGCACCGAAGATTTCCGTGCCGGCAGAGATCCGGGAACGGTCTTGCCCCGGCCTTCGACCAGTCCGGTGAATTCGTCGAGCGAGGCGCCGGTCGCCTCGATGATCTTGGCCAGCGACTCGGTCGACGGCCAGCGCGGCCGCCCGTCCGAGGACAGCCGCTTCGACTTGTTGAAGGCCGTCGAATCGAGGCCCGCGCGTTTCGCCAGCCCAGAGGCCGAGAGCGAATAGCGCTCGGCGAGAGCATCGATGGCGGCCCATACGCGGTCATGCGAGAGCACTTTCGCTCTCCTTCAGAACAGGAAAAAATACCTTCTTCGTTCTAACCCGTGGCCGCCATCTTGTCCATCACCGAACGCGGCGTGACGCCGCCTTCCTGGCCTCGCTCCTGGACATAGGGATCGAAGCGTTCGTAGAAGGTCTCGCCCTTCTCCGCCATGTCGAGCAGGAGCTTGGGCGCCTTGAACTCGGCGCCGTATTTCTTCTGCAGACCTTTGGCGATCTTGACGAATTTCTTTGCACCGATGCCGTCGATGTAAGACAGAACGCCGCCGGTAAAGGGCGCGAAGCCGAAGGCGAGAATCGAGCCGACATCGGCCTCGCGCGGATCGGTGACGATGCCCTCTTCCATCACCCGCGCCGCCTCCAATGCAATGGTGACCAGTAGCCGCTGCTTCAGTTCCTCATAGTCGACCTTTTCGGGCGCCAACTGCGGATAGAGATCCTTCAGGCCCGGCCACAGCTTCTTCTTGGCAGGCTTTTGCGGATAATCGTAAAAACCCTTGCCGTTCTTGCGGCCGAAGCGGCCATACGTATCGACCAGCAAGTTGATCAGCGCCATCTGCTTCGGGTCGACCGCCTTTTCGCCGAGATCGCGCATGGTCTGCTTCATGATCTTCTGCGCGAGGTCGATCGCCGTTTCGTCCGTGAGCGCCAATGGACCGACCGGCATGCCTGCGGCCTTCGCCGCGTTCTCGATCATTGCCGCCGGAACGCCCTCGATCAGCATCTTGTAGGCCTCCGACATGTAGCGCAGCACACAGCGGTTGACGTAGAAGCCGCGCGTGTCGTTGACGACGATCGGCGTCTTCTTGATGGCGCGGACGAAGTCGATCGCGGTGGCCAGCGCCTTGTCGCCCGTCTTCTTACCCAAAATGATCTCGACCAGCATCATCTTGTCGACCGGCGAAAAGAAATGGATGCCGATGAAATTCTTCGGACGCGCCGAATTCTTCGCCAGCGACGTGATCGGGATGGTGGACGTGTTCGACGCAAAGACCGCCGACGGCTTCAGCACGGCCTCCGCCTTTTCGGTGGCGTCCTTCTTGACGCCCGAGTCCTCGAACACCGCCTCGACCACCAGATCGCAACCCGCGAGGTCGGCATAGTCCGCCGTCGGTGTGATCAGCGACAGCAGTCTGTCCTTGTCCTCCGGCTTGGCGCGGCCCTTCCTGACCTGATCCGAGATCAGGCTGTCCGAATGCGCCTTGCCCTTGGCGGCAGCTTCCGTGTCGCGGTCGAGCAGCAACACCGGAATGCCAGCCTTGGCCGTAACATAGGCGATGCCGGCGCCCATGAAACCAGCGCCGAGCACGCCGATCTTCTTGAACCTGGTTTCCGGCACGCCGGCCGGGCGGCGCGCACCCTTGTTCAATTCCTGCAGCGACACGAACAGCGAGCGGATCATCGCCGCCGCTTCCCTGGTCTGCATGATTTCGGTGAAATAACGCTGCTCGATGCGCAACGCGGTGTCGAACGGCACCAGCAGGCCTTCATAGACGCATTTCAGGATGGCCGCGGCAGCAGGATAGTTGCCATAGGTCTCGCGACGCAGGATGGCGATTGCCGGCGGCCACAGACTAGCGCCGGCCACCGAATAGATCGGGCCACCGGGCAGCTTGAAGCCCTTCTCGTCCCACGGCGCGACCGGCTTCAGGCCGTTCCTGATCATCGCCTTGGCGGCATCGATCAGCTTGTCAGCCGGCGCGATCTCGTGAATCAGGCCCATCGCCTTCGCCTTCTGCGGGGAAAGCTGCTGGCCGGAGGTCAGCATCTGCAGCGCCTGCTGCTGGTCGGTGAGGCGCGGCACGCGCTGCGTGCCGCCGGCGCCGGGGAAAAGGCCGACCTTCACCTCGGGCAGTCCCATCTTCACCTTGTCGCTGTCCGCCGCGACGCGGCCGTGGCAGGCGAGCGACATCTCGAAGGCGCCGCCCATGCAGGTGCCGTTGATCGCCGAGACCCAGGGCTTGCCTGAGGTTTCCAGCTTGCGCCACAGCCCGCCCATGCGGCCGACGCCGTCGAAGAGCAATTTTGCGGCGCGCTCCGGGTCCTTCGCCTTCTCGGCATGGAAGCGGCCGAGCATCTCCTGCAGCATGGTGAGATCGGCACCGCCGGAGAACGTCTCCTTGCCGGAAGTGATGACCGCGCCCTTGATGCCGGCATCCGCGACGACCTGGCCGATGATCTTCTCCAGTTCGTTCATCACCTCCAAGGTGAAGACGTTCATCGAACGGTCCGGCATGTCCCACGTGACGAGCGCGATGCCGTCGGCGTCGGTTTCGACGGTGAAGTTGGTGTAGGTCATGGCAGTGTCACTCCCCGACAGCGGCGGATTTGTTCGCGTACAATCGATCGACATCGTCGAGATTGGAGCGGAAGCTAAGTTTGGACAGGTTAAAGGGCGCAGTGGTCCGTTCCGCGAGATCGTAAGGATCACCATCACGGAATTGCCTGCCTGGTGATCCCTTGGTTATGTCCCCGTCACAGTTCGATGCGGACGAACCATAGGTGTAGCAAAGACGACCGCGAAAGGTTCCTGGCCGGACAAACCAGTATCCTTGGTGGAGCTGATTGCCGACCCAGATTACCGTCCTGCCATCAGGATTGTGATATTCGACCTGCAAAGGGCCGTACGACATGAATGTCTTTCCCGCTATACTGGCGCATCGCTCCCGTAGATCGGCCGGGCAACTGTTCATTCCATACTTCGATGCATCGAACGCAGGCAGATCAGGAGCCGCGGTCGTACACCCCATAAGACCGGCCAACATTGCTAGGGCGACGAAGAGGGGTTGGCGACTGTTCATCACACCCGCTCGATGATCGTTGCGGTGCCCATGCCGGCGCCGATGCAGAGCGTCACCAGCGCGGTATCGAGGTCGCGACGCTCAAGTTCGTCCAGCACCGTTCCGAAGATCATCGCACCTGTGGCGCCGAGCGGATGGCCCATGGCGATGGCGCCGCCATTGACGTTGATCCTGTCGTGCGAAATATCGAAAGCCTGCATGTAGCGCAGCACCACCGAGGCGAAAGCCTCGTTGAGCTCGAACAGATCTATGTCCGACAGCTTCATCCTGGCGCGCTTCAGCAGTTTCTCGGTCACGTCTACCGGACCGGTCAGCATCAGCACCGGTTCCGAACCGATATTGGCGAATGCACGGATGCGCGCGCGCGGCTTCAGGCCGATCGTCTTTCCAGCCTTTTTCGAGCCGAGCAGAACGGCCGCCGCGCCGTCGACGATACCGGACGAATTGCCGGCGTGATGGACGTGGTTGACCTCTTCCACCTCGGGATGCTTCTGCACCGCGACGGCATCGAAGCCGCCCATTTCGCCGGGCATGACGAAAGACGGGTTGAGTGCCGCCAGCGACTGCATATCGGTCGCCGGCCGCATGTGCTCATCGTGGTCGAGGATGGTCAGGCCGTTCTGGTCCTTGATCGAGATCACCGATTTCTTGAAGCGGCCCTCGCCCCAGGCTTTGGCAGCACGCTTCTGGCTCTCGACCGCATAGGCGTCGACGTCGTCGCGCGAAAAGCCGTATTTCGTGGCGATCAGGTCGGCCGAGATGCCTTGCGGCACGAACCAGCCCGGCAGGCCAACGGAGGGGTCCATGAACCAGGCGCCACCGGATGCGCCCATGCCGACGCGCGACATCGATTCGACGCCGCCGGCGATGACAATCTCGTCGGCGCCTTGCGCAATTTTGGCTGCGCCGAAATTGATGGCGTCCAGGCCAGAGGCGCAGAAGCGCGAGATCTGCATGCCGGGCGCTTTCGTGTCGTAGCCCGCCTCGAAGGCGGCGGCGCGCGGAATAACAGACCCCGCCTCGCCGACCGGGTCGACGCAACCGAAAATGATGTCGTCGACGGTGCCGGTATCCAGCCCATTGCGGTCGCGGATCGCCTCGAGCACCTTGGCGCCGAGCCGCACCGCCGGCACCTCGTGCAGCGAGCCATCCTGCTTGCCCCTGCCGCGCGGCGTGCGCACGGCATCATAGACATAAGCTTCGGCCATTTTCTTGCTCCTTGGTTTGCTGAAAGTCTCTCAGAGAGAGCGTCCAATCAGCAATTTCATGATCTCGTTGGTGCCGCCGTAGATGCGCTGGACGCGGGCGTCGCGGAACATGCGGGCGATCGGATACTCATTCATGTAGCCATAGCCGCCATGCAATTGAAGGCATTCGTCGACGACTTTTCCCTGCAGGTCGGACAGCCAGTATTTGGCCATCGAGGCCGTCACCGGGTCGAGGCCTCCATCGATATGGCGGGCAACGCAGTCATTGTAGAAGACCCGGCCGATGGTCGCTTCGGTCTTCAGTTCGGCCAGCTTGAACTGGGTATTTTGGAATTCGATAATCGCTTTGCCGAAGGCTTTGCGCTCCTTGACGTAGTCGATGGTCTGCGCCAGCGCCCGCTCGATCATGGCGATGGCGCCGGTGCCGATCTGCAGCCGCTCCTGCGGCAATTGCTGCATCAGCTGAACGAAGCCCTGGCCTTCCTCGTGGCCGAGCAGATTGGAGGTCGGCACGCGCATATCGTTGAAGAACAGTTCCGACGTGTCGTTGGCCTTGAGCCCGATCTTGTCGAGGTTGCGGCCGCGCTCGAACCCTTCCACCTCGTCGGTCTCGATGACGATCAGCGAAGTGCCCTTGGCGCCCTTCTCCGGATCGGTCTTGGTGACGATTATGATGAAGTTGGCGAGCTGGCCGTTGGTGATGAAGGTCTTCGAGCCGTTGACCTTGTATTGGTTGCCATCCTTCTCGGCTCGCGTCTTGACGCCCTGCAGGTCGGAGCCGGCGCCGGGCTCGGTCATGGCGATGGCGCCGATCAACTCGCCGGTCGCCAGTTTCGGCAGCCATTTCTTCTTCTGCTCCTCCGAGCCGTAGTGGAGGATGTAAGGGGCGACGATCGAATTGTGCAAGCCGATGCCGAAACCGTCGACGCCGACATGGCCGATCGCCTCGATGATGGCGCTCTCATGCGCGAATGTCCCGCCCGAACCGCCATATTCCTCCGGCATCGAGGCACAAAGCAGACCGGCCGCACCTGCCTTCAGCCAGCTCTCGCGGTCGACCATCTCGTTCTTCTCGAACTCTTCATAGCGCGGCGCGATCTCTTCCGACATGAAGCGGTGCGCCATGTCGTAGAGCATGCCCACCTCGTCCGCCGCCCAGGCGGGTTTGGGGAGGCCGAGGATTTCGGCGGGGTTGGTCATGCTATTTCTCCCGCGCCAACGCTCCCCTCCCCTCAAGGGGGAGGGGAACGTCGAGCTTAGAACGCTTCCGCCGGCAGCGCCATTAGCGTGTCCGCGCCGCTGGAGATGCGGGCGAGGTGCGCCGACGTTTCCGGCATGATCCGCTCCATGAAGAAGCGCGCCGTCACCAGCTTGCTGTCGTAGAAGGCCGAAGATCCGTTGGCGCCATTCGCCAATTTCGCCCCGGCTGCCCTGGCCATCTGCGCCCACATATAGCCCAGCGCCACCAAGCCGAAGAGATGCATGTAGTCGGTCGAGGCGGCACCGGCGTTGTCGGGCTTGGCCATGCCGTTCTGCATCAGCCACATCGTCGCCGCCTGCAGATCGTTGAGGCCCTTCTTCAGCGCCTTGGTGAAGGGCGCCATCTTCTCGTCAGTGCGGTTCTCCTCGCAGAATTCGCCGACCTCCTTGAAGAAGGTCTGCACGGCGCGGCCGCCATTCAAGGCCAGCTTGCGGCCGACGAGGTCGAGCGCCTGGATGCCGTTGGCACCCTCGTAGATCATGGCGATGCGGGCATCGCGCACGAACTGGCTCATGCCGTGCTCTTCGATATAGCCGTGCCCGCCGAACACTTGCTGCGCCATCACCGCGTGGTCGAAACCCTTGTCGGTGAGCACGCCCTTGACCACCGGCGTCATCAGCCCGGTGTAGTCGTCGGCAGCCTGGCGGTCCTGGTCGTCACTGGCGCGGTGGGCGATATCGGACCTAATCGCCGTCCACAGCGCCAGTGCGCGACCGGCCTCGTTGAAGGCCTTCATGGTCATCAGGCTGCGGCGGATATCGGGGTGGACGATGATAGGGTCGGCCTTCTTGTCCGGCGCCTTCGGCCCAGATAGCGAGCGTCCCTGCAGGCGATCCTTGGCATAGGACACAGCGTTCTGGTAGGCGACTTCCGACAGAGAAAGCCCTTGCAGGCCGACTCCGAGCCGGGCCTCGTTCATCATCGTGAACATGGCCTTCAGCCCGCCATTGGCGTCGCCGAGCAGCATGCCTTGCGCCTCGTCATAGTTCATGACGCAGGTCGAATTGCCATGGATGCCCATCTTCTCCTCGATCGAGCCGCAGGAGACGGTGTTCTTCTCGCCCGGATTGCCGGACGCATCGAGCTTGAGCTTCGGCACGATGAACAGCGAAATGCCCTTCACGCCTTCCGGTGCGCCCTCGATGCGGGCCAGTACGAGGTGGACGATGTTGTCCGACATGTCGTGCTCGCCGGCCGAGATGAATATCTTCTGGCCTGAAATCCTGTAGGTGCCGTCGCCATTGGGAACCGCCTTGGTGCGCAGCAGGCCGAGATCGGTGCCGCAATGCGGCTCGGTCAGGTTCATGGTGCCGGTCCAGACGCCCTCGACCAGCTTCGGCAACCAGATCGCCTTCTGCTCGTCGGTGCCATGGGTAATGATCGCCGCGATCGCGCCTTGCGTCAGGCCAGGATACATCATCAGCGACATGTTGGCCGAAATCATATATTCGGAAACGGCGGTATGCACCGCGTAAGGCAGGCCCTGGCCGCCAAATTCGACGGGTGCGGCCAGCCCCATCCAGCCGCCTTCGCGGTATTGGTCGAAGGCCTCCCTGAAGCCTTTCGGCGTCGTCACCGAACCGTCGTCATGGCGCACGCAGCCTTCCATGTCGCCGACGCGGTTCAGCGGCTGCATGATATTTTCAGCGAGCTTGGCGCCCTCGGCGAGGATGGCCTCGACCACATCAGGCGTCGCGTCGGAAAATCCGGGAAGATTGGAATAGCGCTGGTAGCCCAGTACCTCGTTCAGCACGAACAACGTGTCCTGGACCGGCGCCCTGTAGATCGGCATGCGTTTCCTCCACCATGCGGCCTTGGCTCCGAAATCAAAGCCCTAAAAAATGAATCAGGGACAGCATGCGGACCAATGTTCAGGTTGGGATAGCAAAAGTTGACGTTTGCGTAAACGTCAATTTTTTGATGTGGCAAATTTTTCCGGGGCCTTACCCGCGAGCGTAGCGACGCTACACCATTGAAGCCAGTGCGGAACGATTGAATTCATCCCGACGCAGCCGGATGGCAGAAAGAGCCGCGCGGCCAACGCCCCGCGGCTCTCTTTCGTCAGAAGGCCGTTCACCGGAAGCCGGCGAGGCCGAATTATCCGGCGGCGCTGGCCTGCGGCGCCGAACGTTCGATCAACATCTGACGCACCGCCGCCATCGAGTTGCTCAACTCGTTGATGGCATCGTCGATCAGCGCCCGCTGCTTCTGCAGACGGGCAAGCTGCTTCTCCGACTTGTCGAGCGCCAGTCGCAACTGCTTGGTGTTGGAGCCAGTCGGGTCATACAGATCCATCATCTGCTTGACGTCGCGCAGCGAGAATCCGACCTTGCGACCGAGCAGGATCAGCTTCAGCCGAGCCTTGTCGCGTCGCGTGTAGAGACGGGTCGAGCCGTCGCGCTGCGGAGTGAGAAGACCCTTGTCCTCGTAGAAACGCAGCGTGCGCAGCGTTACTCCGTATTTCTTGGCCATCTCGCCGATGCGGACAAGATCCTCGCCGGCTTTGTCAGACATGTCATTGGTATTGGCCGCGGCTTCGCCGGGCGAAACAAGTTTCATGGTCACTGGCTTTCCCCATCTGGTGGCGCCGCGGTCCCGGACCTTGCGTCGCCTGAGCGGAAGCGGGGGCGTGCTTCCACCGTGGTTTCAACAAACAAATCGCAAACGGCACAGTCTGTGCACCTTTACGTTTACGTCAATTCTATACCGATAGCCGCCTCACGAAGCAAGGGCGTTGTGGGGGAGGAACTTTTTGCCGCATCCGCCAGCGCATGGCCCGGCGGCGCTTAGGCAGCCCGCCAACAACGTTGCAACTTCTTAAGCTTGGTTAACGCGTTGTTTACCACGTTGGGCGAAATGTGCGCATGTCGGTTACCCGTGTTTATCCTGTAGCGAATTTATCACGGTTTTTCGGAGCGTGGGTGAAACCCGGGAAGCTCGTCTTCCACCGCAGCAAGCCGCGCGGCCGCCTTCGTTTCCGGCAGGACTTTGGGAAACTGGTCATAAGCCAGCAGTAATTCTGAACGGGCGCATCGATGAACAGCAAGCGGTCCTATCTCGATACACTCAACGTCGGCAGGCAGCGCAGGCCGCACACCACGCTTGAACAGCTCAACCGTTCCCTGGAAACGCTGGAGCAGCGGCTGGAGCGGACGCGCGAGGACCTGAGCGAGCGTCCCGATCCGCGCCGGCCGAGCGCGGAGCCGCGCTATGCCAGCGCCCGGCCCTATGAGGATCCGCGCCCGGCACCGCCGCCGAAAAGCCCGGAGCCGGCTGCCTTTGACCAGAGTTACCAGGCGATCGCCCGCGATATCGACCGTGTGCGCGGCCAAGAAGACGGCGTCGCCGTGGTCGGCAAGATCGCCGGCGAATTGCGCGGCCTGCGCGAGGAACTGCGCCACCAGATGACCGCCGGCCTGCAGCGCGAATTCGAAGCGCTGCGCAAGGACATCGAGCGGGCTTTCCAGGCAAGCGCCGAGCCGGGTGGTCAATCGGGAGGCGGCAAAGGCAGCGCCGAACTCGGCGTCGAGTTTGAGCGGCTTTCCGGCGCCATCCAGACTCTGGCCGAAAGGAGCGACGACAGAAGCGTCAACATGCTCCGGCTCGAACTGGAGCAGGTCAAGGCCGCGCTCGACACGCTGGCGCGCGAGGAGAGCGTGCAGGCGGTTGGCCGCCGCTGGGACGATTTCGACCGCCGCTGGACCGCGTTCGAGGATCGTGTCGATGCCGATCAGCGCAAGCGGTCGGACGCACCCGGTCTTTCGATGCTGACTGACCGGCTCGAGCAGATCAGCAACGCCGTCAACAATTTGCCGGAGTCGTTGTCGCTGCGGTCGATCGAAGAGAAGGTCCGCACGCTTGCCAGCGCCGTCGATCATTTCGCCAGGCAGCAGGACAATCGCGGCAGCAGCACATTCGGTATGATCGACGAGCGGCTGGACGAGATTTCCCGCGCTATCGTCGCATCCACCGTCGCCGCGCAGGCCAATTCATTCGACCCCGAACCCTTCGAACGCATCGAGAAGCGGATCGCCTCGCTTGCCCAGCAGATCGAGGAAGTCACGCAAGTTCACCCCAGCGGCGAGGTCATCGACCGCCTCAACATGCTGTCGAGCCGGGTCGACGATCTTGCCGGCCGGGCCAATTTGCCGGAGCAGGCGATGGAGCGTCTCGACAAGCAGATCGCGCTCATTGCCGACAAGATCGACAGGGCGCCTGCATTGCCGGATGCCGACTATATCTTCCAGGGGCTGGAGCAACGTTTCGACGTGCTGTCCGGCATGATGGAGCGCCGCCAAGGCGACGCGATCGAACAAGGCAACTTGCTGTTTCGTGATCTCGAGCGCCGGCTGGACGAAGTCGTCGACAGGCTGGACCAGCGCATGCCGCAGATCGACGGCGCCGGCATCATGGATGCCATCGACGCCCGCTTCAGCGCGCTGGCCCAGCGCATGGAAACGCGCGTTCCCGATTCCGCAAGCGAAGCGGCGATCCGTGGCCTGGAAGGCCGCCTCGAAGATATTTCAAGCCGGCTGGATTCATCGGCGGCACAAGTCGCCGGCATCGACCCGGCCCTGATCCGCAGCCTGGAGGCGCAAGTCGCGGGTCTGTCGGCGCATCTTTCGAAGCCCGGCACGCCATTGCCGGAATTCGAGGACATCAGCCCTCGTCTCGACGAAATCGAGAAGTCGCTAGCTGGCACCCGCGATTCCATCCTCAGCGCTGCGCGCGAGGCAGCCGAGAGCGCCGTCCGCTCACTGGCCGACTCAAGTGCCAACACGGCGGCCGTTTCTGGCCTCGCCCAGGATCTGAAGACGCTCGAATCACTGACGCGCCGTTCCGACGAGCGCAATTCGAGGACCTTCGAGGCCATCCACGACACCCTGCTCAAGATCGTCGACCGGCTGGGCTCACTGGAAACCGGCGAGCCGACCGACGCGGTGAGCGAACTTCTGAATACGCAATCGGCCGAGCCGGACAGCTGGCGCGGCGCGCGACCGTCAAAGATGGCCGTACGTGACGCGCCGTCCATGGAAATCGACCAGCCATTGCCGCTGACGGGTGACATGGCCGACCTCGACAGCCATGCCACGGCCATCATGCGCAATGAACCAGGTTCGCGTAGCGAACCGGGCACGCGTACGCCGGCCGAAGCCGCTGCGGCCGCGGCCATGGCGGCGCTTGGTTCGGATACTGTGACGGAGAAAAGTGAGCAGCCCGGCGGCCGGAAGTCGATGCTCGGCGGACTGGCGCGCGTCTTCAAGGGTAAGAAGGAGGCAGACGTTCCACCGCTTGCCGGCTCGGCGCCTGATGTCGAGATACCGAGCGCCGATCTCGACGAGCCGCTGGATCCGAAGGTTGCCAACCGGCCGCTGGAGCCCGGCTCCGGCCCACCCGACCTCAACGCCATCTTGAAACGCGTGCGCGACGAACGCGGACCGCCGGTCAGGCCCGGCAGTGCCGATGCATCGAAAGCCGACTTCATCGCCGCAGCCAGACGCGCGGCGCAAGCGGCGGCCGCCGAGGCCGACGCTCTCAAGCGGCAATCGAAGATGAGCGGCCCGGTGAAGGCGCTCAGGATCGGCGACCTGCTCAAGGCGCGGCGCAAGCCGATCCTGATGGCGGCCGCCGCAGTCATGCTGGCGCTCGCCGGCCTGCAACTGGGCGCGGCCTTTTTCTCCGACCCCGTCGAAATGGCGAGCAACGATGCGGCGCCGATCGCGGCCGCGCAGCCAGCGAAAACCGCGTCGGCCGGTACTGCCAGCGAGCCGAAGACGGACGCGCAAACTGCAGCGCAGGACAGCGCGCCGGCCCGCGTCGTCCGGCAGGCAGAGCCGTCCGAATCGGTAACCGAAGACGACATGCCGGCGCAGACCGCCCTCGCCGCGCCGTCGGACGCCGAAACGCCGATGGAAATCGGACCCGAGGCCGAACCTGTTCCTGCGCCCATCACTCCAACGGCGTCGCCCGATCCGGCGGCGGCGAACGTGACAGCCTCGGCACATGCGGGCCCGACGGCTGCGGACACCGAGCCAATGGCCACAGCGCCGGCCGCCACGCCCGCGACCCCGGACATGACCGGCACGGTCACGCCCGCGGATGCTTCGACGACGGCGGCCGCTGCCAAGATCGACATCCCAGCCGATGCCGGCCCGGCTGCCTTGCGTGACGCAGCGGCCGGCGGCGACGCCAAGGCGTTGTTCGAGATCGGCTCGCGTTACGCCGAATCGCGCGGCGTCAAGCAAGACATGGCAGCGGCCGCCAAATGGTATGAAAAGGCCGCCGAGCTCGGCTTCGCGCCGGCGGAATACCGCATCGGCAACTTCTATGAGAAGGGCACCGGCGTCGCGCGCGACGTCAAGAAGGCGAAGACGTGGTACCAGCTCGCCGCGGAGCAAGGCAACGCCAGCGCCATGCACAATCTCGCCGTGCTCTTTGCCATGGCTGCGGACGGCGTGACCGACAATGAATCGGCCGCGCACTGGTTCCAGGCGGCCGCCGATCTCGGTGTCAAGGACAGCCAATTCAATCTCGGCATCCTGGCGGCGAAGGGCGTCGGCATGAAGCAGAATCTCGAAGATTCCTACAAATGGTTCGCGCTCGTTGCCAAGACCGGCGACAAGGATGCGGCGGCAAAGCGCGACGAGATCGCCAGGGCGCTCAAGCCCGAGCAACTCGAACGCGCCCGTACCGCCGCCGAACTGTGGAAGGCGAAGCCGCTCGATCCTGCGGCCAATTCGGCCGACATTCCCGAATCGTGGCAGGACGGCACGCCGCAGACGACCGCCAGCGTCGACATGAAGAAGGTCGTTCAGAACATCCAGCGCATTCTCAACAAGAACGGCTATGAGGCCGGCAATGCCGACGGCGTGATGGGCCAGAAAACCGAGGATGCCATCATGGCTTTCCAGACCGACAACGACTTGAAGCCGACGGGCGCGGTCGACGAAAAACTGGTCAAGGCGCTGCTTGCGCGCAAATAACGTCAGATGCGTCGTTTCCGCGACGCCTTTGCCACACATTTGCCTGTTAACTGATTGAGTTGTTTTTTGTTTCGGCGGCGTGGCGAGGTTTGACTTCGCCGCCCGGCCGGCGCAAGAACGAGATAGGCTTTTAGGCGCGAAATGCCCGCAACGGTTGCATTCGTCGAGAGGCAAACTGATCGAGACTGACGGGTGGGCATCTATCTCCCGATCGCGGAAATTTCCGTCAACATTTTCGTGCTGCTGGCCATGGGCGCGGCGGTGGGTTTCCTTTCGGGCATGTTCGGAGTGGGCGGCGGCTTCCTCATCACGCCGCTGCTGATCTTCTACAACATTCCGCCGGCGATCGCGGTCGCTACCGGCGCGAACCAGGTCATCGCCTCCTCCTTCTCCGGCGCATTGTCGCACGTGAAGCGCGGCACGCTCGACTTCAAGCTCGGCGGTGTGCTTTTGGCAGGCGGCATCGTTGGCTCAACGGGCGGCATCTTTGTCTTTGGTTTCTTGCGCAGGCTCGGCCAGCTCGACCTGTTCATCTCGCTGCTCTATGTCGTGCTGCTCGGCACCGTCGGCGGGCTGATGCTGGTCGAGAGCGTCAATGCGCTGCGCGCCACGCGCAGCGGCGCGGCGCCGGTGCTGAAGAAATCCGGCCAGCACAACTGGATCCACCGCTTGCCGCTAAAAATGCGGTTCAGGGCCTCGAAGCTTTTCGTCAGCGTCATCCCGGTGCTCGGCCTTGGCGCCGGCATCGGTTTCCTGTCGTCGATCATGGGCGTCGGCGGCGGCTTCATCATGGTGCCGGCGCTGATCTATCTCTTGAAAGTGCCGACCAACGTCGTCATCGGCACCTCGCTGTTCCAGATCATCTTCACCTCGGCCTACACCACGCTGGTCCATGCCACCACCAACCAGACGGTCGACGTCATGCTCGCCTTTCTGTTGATGGCCGGCGGCGTCGCCGGCGCGCAATACGGCGCCAAGGCCGGCCAAAGGCTGCGCGGCGAGCAGCTCAGGGCGCTGCTCGCACTGCTGGTGCTGGCGGTTGCCTTCCGGCTCGCCATCGATCTGTTCGTGACACCGCCCAGCCTGTATTCCCTGTCCGGCGCGGATCCGACCTGATGGCGCGCTTTAAGCCGTTCCTGGCCGCTGCCTCCCTGTCGCTGTTCGCCGCCTCGTCACCGGCAAGAGCGCAAACGCCGGCTACCGAAAACATCCAGATCGGCCTGTCCACCGACTATGTCTCAATCACCGCCGGGTTTTCCGGTGCCGACCTTACCATCTTCGGCTCATTGGAAAATGCCGACCCGCGTGTCGCCCGCCAAGGGCGCTACGACATCGTCGTCGTGCTTGAGGGTCCGGCCCGGAAGGTCGTCGTGCGCCGCAAGGACAGGGTGCTCGGCATCTGGATCAATCTGGAGTCCGAAACCTTCAAGAATGTGCCGGTGTCCTATTCGGTGGCGACGACGCGGCCGCTGCAGGACGTCACCGACCCCAACAGCTACAGGCAACTGTCGCTCGGCGCCGCCAACATCTACATGCAGCCTGCCGACGATGGCGACAATCCGGCGACAGTCCAGGAATTCACCGCGGCGCTGCGCGAGCGCAAGACGGCGACCGGCCTCTACAGCGTGAACGTCGGCGGCGTGCAGTTCCTGTCGCAGAACCTGTTCCGCGCCACCGTCAGACTTGCCCCCAATGTTCCGGTCGGCACCCACAAGGCACGCGCGTTCCTGTTCAAGAGCGGCCTGTTCATCAAGGAAAGCTCCGCCCAACTCGAAATCCGCAAATCCGGTTTCGAACAGTCGATCTTCCGCGTCGCCCACGATTATTCCTTTCTCTACGGCGTCTTCGCTATATCGCTAGCCATGCTGACCGGCTGGCTCGGAAGACTGGTCTTCCGAAAGGACTAGCCCCATGCGAAAGGTTGTTCCCCTTTTGTGACTCATGGGTTAGACCGCGACCCCGGCCCGACCGGACGCGAGCTGTCGCTCCCCACAATCAGAATACAGGCTTCACGATGCGTCCAGCATTCGGCGGTATCGACTTCGGCACTTCGAACTCCACCGTGGGCGTGGTCAGGAACGGGCAGCCGCAGCTCGTGGCGCTGGAAGACGGTCAGGTGACGCTGCCGAGCGCGGTGTTCTTCAATTTCGAGGACAACCGCACCTATTTTGGGCGCCGCGCCATCGCCAACTATACCGACAGCATCGATGGTCGTCTGATGCGCTCGCTGAAGAGCGTACTCGGCGGTACGCTTGTCCATGAAAAGACGCGCATCAAGTCCCAATCGATCGCCTTCACCGAGATCATTGGTCTGTTCGTCGGCCATCTCAGGAAAAGGCTGGAAGAGGATGCGGACGACACGGTTGAAAGCGTGGTGCTCGGTCGTCCCGTGCAGTTCGTCGACGACGATGCCGAGGCCGATGCCAAGGCCGAAGGTGAACTCGAAAACGCGGCCCGCACCCAGGGCTTCAAGCATATCGCCTTCCAGTTCGAGCCGATCGCGGCGGCGCTCGACTACGAGCAGAAGGTCACGCGGGAAGAACTGGCGCTGATCGTCGACATGGGCGGCGGCACGTCCGACTTCTCGATCGTGCGGGTCTCGCCGCAGCGCGCCCGCTCCCTCGATCGCAAGGACGACATCCTGGCGAGCCGAGGCATCCACATCGGCGGCACCGACTTCGATCGGCTGTTGAGCATCACCCATGTGATGCCGCAACTCGGCTACCTCTCGCCGACCAAGGACGGCAAGCGCAACTTGCCGGCCAGCTACTTCATCGACCTGGCGACATGGCAACGCATCAATCTGGTCTACAGTGCCAGGGCGATGACCCATCTGCGCCAGATCCGCTACGAGGCGGAACGCGCCGACCTGGTCGACCGTTTCATCCACATCGTCGAGCATCGTTACGGCCACGCGTTGGCCGCTTTGGTCGAAACGGCCAAGATCGCGCTGACGCAGCAACTTTCTGGTGATGTCGTAGTCGCGCTGCCCGGAGCGAGTCTCGCGGTAGAAATTTCCCGCGCCGGGCTCGAGGCCACGATTGTCAGGGATATCGAACGGGTGGCCGCGACGGTTGGCGAGACGATCCGCGACGCGCAGGTGAAACCGTCCGCTATCACCGCGGTGTTCCTGACCGGCGGATCGACCGCCATCCCGCTGGCAAGGCAGCAGATATTAGCCTTGGTGCCGCAGGCGTCCGTCATCGAAGGTGATATGTTCGGCTCGGTCGGGCTTGGGCTGGCACTCGATGCGCAGCGGAAATTCGGCTGACCCGGCTTATCCGCGGACGGTCTCGCCGGCCTTCGCGCCCAGATGCGCCTTGAGCGCCATCTGGGCCAGACTTGCCTGCCGGTCACGATGCGTGATCATGGCGAAATCACGTTTCGGCAGATCGATCGGCACGGAACGCAAGCTGCCTTCGGCAACGGCGCGTTCGACAACGAGTTCCGAAATGATTGTGGCGCCGGCGCCGGCCTCGACCGCCTGACGGACCGCCTCGTTGCTCGGCAGCACCAGGAATATTCGCAGTTCCGCGAACGAGATCCCTTCGCGGCGGGCAAGATCTTCCAGCACCTCGCGGGTGCCCGACCCGCCCTCCCTGATGATCCAGCGGAGCTCGCTGATATCGGGATGCCCGCGCGAGACTTCAGCGATCTCGGGATGCGAAGGCGCCACGACCAGCATCAGGCGATCCACATCGACCTTGGCGCGCCGCAATATGTCGGATTCAGTGCGCCCCTCGACCAGGCCAAAATCAGCCGTACCGTCCAGTACAGTGGTCTCGACCTGTCTGGTGTTGCCGATGGTCACGCTCAGCCTGACGGCGGGATAGGCCTCGTGGAAGGAGGCCAGCCGGCGCGGCAGCCAATAGCTGGCGATGGTTTGGCTGGCGGCGATGGAAAGGCTGCCGGTGATCGTCTGCGAGACGTGCTCCAGCACGTCGTGGGCGGCAGTCGCCCGTTCAAGCACGGCCTTGGCCTCGGGCAGGAACCGGCGCCCGGTCTGCGCCAGCTCGATGTTGCGACCGACCCGGTTGAATAGCTGGACGCCATGCTGCTGTTCGAGCGAGCGGATGGCGGCCGAGGCGGCCGATTGGGAAATACCCAGCAGCTCGGCTGCCTTGGTCATGTGTCCTCGTTCGGCGACAGCAACGAAGATCCGCAGTTGGTCCAGGGTCATGAGAGAATTAAGAAAGAAAATCGATTGGAATTACAAGAGCAACTTGTTAGACAGATCGATCGTTTTGTTCTAAGTTTTTGCAGGAAATTGGAAAAATATCGCGGCCAGTCCGCAAAAGGCAGAAAGTGATCGGGCGGTTCAAATCCCTGTTTTCCCATTGGACGCGCAGCTTGCGGCGGCGGCTCACCGGCAACGGCTATCATCCGGAAGAGCATTACATGCGCGGCCCCGGGCCGAAAACGCGAGCCAAATACTCGGACCACAAAAGCAGATCATGAGCCACGGACCGCTGCGCGGCGCCAATTCCGCACCGTCCCAACGGTCGCTTGCCGACACGCGCGCGCCCGACGAGGGCGATGGCGTCGATACTTCGCCCGATATCTCCGACAGCATCGCCAAGACCACCTGCTACATGTGCGCCTGCCGGTGCGGCATCGACGTCCACATCAAGGACGGCAAGGTCCGCTACATCAACGGCAACAAGGACCATCCGGTCAATCGCGGCGTGCTGTGCGGCAAGGGCAGTGCCGGCATCATGCAGCACTACAGTCCGGCCCGGTTGAAGAAACCATTGCTGCGCACAGGTCCGCGCGGCTCGGGAGAATTTCGTGAGATCGAGTGGGAGGAGGCTTTCTCAATCGCGACGGAACGACTTTCGAACATCCGCCGGACCGATCCGAAGAAACTCGCCTTCTTCACCGGGCGCGATCAGTCGCAATCGTTGACCGGCTGGTGGGCGAGCCAGTTCGGCACGCCGAATTTCGCCGCCCATGGCGGCTTCTGCTCGGTCAACATGGCGGCCGGCGGGCTCTATACGATCGGCGGTTCGTTCTGGGAGTTCGGCGAACCCGACTGGGACAACACGAGATACTTCATGCTGTTCGGCGTTGCCGAGGACCATGATTCCAATCCGATCAAGATCGGTCTCGGCAAGCTCAAGGCGCGCGGCGCCAAGGTGGTCTCGATCAATCCGTGCCGCACCGGCTACAACGCCATTGCCGATGACTGGATCGGCATCCGGCCCGGTACCGACGGACTGTTCGTGTTAGCCCTCATCCATGAACTGCTGAAGGCCGGCCGCGTCGATCTCGATTATTTGCTGCGCTACACCAATGCTCATGTCCTCGTCATCCAGGAGCCGAATGCTGCCGACGATGGGCTGTTCGCACGCGACGGTAACGGCAATCCGCTGGCCTGGGACAGGGTGGCGAAAGTGCCCGTCAGCGTCACCGATACCGACGCAAAGCCGGCGCTGACCGGCAACTTCCAGGTCGATGGCCGCCGCTGCGTTCCGGTCTTCCAGCTCGTTGCCGACCGCTATCTGCAGGAGAGCTATTCTCCCGATGCGGTCGCCGAACGCTGCGGCGTCCCCGCCGACACCATCCGCCGGACCGCCGCCGAACTGGCGCATGTCGCCTTCGAACAGGCGATCGAACTGCCGGTGGCGTGGACCGACTGGGCCGGCCGCCGGCATGAGACGATCAAGGGCCGGCCGGTGTCGATGCACGCGATGCGCGGCATCTCGGCCCATTCGAACGGGTTTCATAGCTGCCGCGCCATCCACCTGCTCCAAGTACTCCTGGGTACGGTGGACGTGCCCGGCGGATTTCGCTTCAAGCCGCCCTATCCGCGGTCGGCGCCGCCGGGGCCGAAGCCGGCGGGCAAGGACGTCAGGCCGATGACGCCGCTCGAAGGCATGCCGCTTGGATTCGTCTGCGGCCCGGACGATCTGCTGGTCGACGACGTCGGCACGCCGATCCGTATCGACAAGGCCTATTCCTGGGATGCGCCGCTGGCAGCACACGGGCTCATGCACACGGTCATCCGTAATGCCTGGGCCGGCGATCCTTACAGGATCGATACGCTAATGATGTACATGTCCAACATGGCCTGGAACTCGTCGATGAACACCGTCGAGACGATGGCGATGCTGACCGACAGCGACGAGGCCGGAAACTACAAGATCCCCTTCATCATCTATTCCGACGCCTATTATTCCGAGACCGTGCCGTTCGCCGATCTCGTGCTTCCCGACACCACCTATCTCGAGCGTCACGACTGCATCAGCCTGCTCGATCGGCCGATCAGCCATGCCGACGGCCCGGGCGACGCCATCCGCCATCCCGTCGTCGAGCCGGATCGTGATGTCAGGCCGTTCCAGACGGTGCTGATCGAGCTCGGCGCGCGCCTCGGCTTGCCCGGCTTCGTCGACGACGACGGCTCGGCCAAATACCGCGACTATGCCGATTACATCGTCAATCATGAGCGCACGCCGGGCATCGGCCCGCTCGCCGGTTGGCGCGGCAAGGACGGAACCTCGATCGGCAAAGGCGAGGCCAATCCTGATCAGCTTCAGCGCTACATCGACAATGGCGGCTTCTGGCACCATGATTTTGCGGACGACCAGCGCTACTACAAAATGGCCAACCGCTCCTATCTCGACTTCGCCGAGAACATGGGCTTCATCCCGAAAGCCGAGCCGATCGTCTTCCAGCTCTATTCGGAACCGATTCAGCGGTTTCGCCTCGCCGCGCGCGGCCATGGGCGGGTGCTGCCGCCGGAGGCGGAGCGCAGCCGCATCGAGACCTATATGGACCCGCTGCCGTTCTGGTACACGCCCTTCGAGGAGGCGGCTGTCGACCTCGAGAAATACCCGCTGCACGCACTGACGCAGCGGCCGATGCACATGTATCATTCCTGGGGCTCGCAGAACGCCTGGCTCAGGCAGATCACCAGCCAGAACCGGCTGTTCGTGCACAACCGGACCGCCGCCGGCCTCGGCCTTGTCGACGATGACTGGGTGTGGATCGAGAGCATCAACGGCAAGGTCAAGGGACAGATCAAGCTGGTCGACGGCGTTAACGCGGATACGGTTTGGACCTGGAACGCCATCGGCAAACGGCGCGGCAGCTGGGGGCTGAAGGACGACGCCGCCGAATCCAACCGCGGTTTCCTGCTCAATCACATTATCGGCGACCAGACCTCTGCCGATGCCAATGGTAAACGCTACTCGAATTCCGACCCGGTCACCGGCCAGGCGGCATGGTTCGACCTGCGTGTCCGCATCGTCAAATGCGCGGCTGAAGAAGCCGGCTTCACCGAACCGCAGTTCGAGCGCTTCCGGCAGCCGCCGCATTTCGAACCCTCGCCCGACAAGCTCAGTTTCGGCGCCGAGTTTCGCCGGGAAAGAGAAGCCGCCAGACCATGACCTGTCTCCCCGCCCATACCGACAAAAAGCTCGGCCTCGTCATCGACCTTGACACCTGCGTCGGTTGCCAGGCCTGCGTTACCGCCTGCAAAGAATGGAACACCGGCGGCCACATGGCGCCGCTGACCGACATCGATCCCTACGGCGGCGATGCCGACGGGGTCTGGTTCAACCGCGTGCACAGCTATGAGCACATCACGGAGATGGGCGGGCGCACGGTCAATTTCCCACGCTCCTGCCTGCATTGCGAGACGCCGGCCTGCGTCACCGTCTGCCCGACCGGAGCCTCCTACAAACGAGCCTCGGACGGCATCGTGCTGGTCGACGAGGACAAGTGCATCGGCTGCAAATTGTGCAGCTGGGCCTGCCCCTATGGCGCCCGCGAATTCGACACCGATGTCGGCGTGATGAAGAAATGTACGTTGTGCGTCGACCGCATCTATAACGACAATCTGGCTGAAGAAGATCGGGTGCCGGCCTGCGTCGCCGCCTGTCCAACCAGCGCGCGGCATTTTGGCGATCTCGGCGACCCGGCGTCGGCGATCTCGCAACTGGTGGCCGAGCGCGGCGGTGTCGACCTGATGCCCGAACTCGGCTATCACCCGACCAACAAATATTTGCCGCCGCGCGCCCACACGCAGCGTGCGGCATCGGTGCCGGCGCTGGCGCTCGAACCGGTGCGGGCCGAAGGCGGTTTCCTCGGCTGGGTCGACCGCATGCTTTCGCACTGACCAGCGCCTCCATGCATCCAGCCTTCTCCGTCGTCTTTTTCACCACCGCCACCGGCGCCGGTTACGGCCTGCTTGCGCTGCTCGGCGTGCTGGCCGGTCTGGGGTTCGTCCCGCCCGATTTCTGGCTCGGCGTCGTCGGCATGGGCCTGGCGTTCGGCCTGATCTCGGCCGGCCTGTTGTCGTCGGCCGGCCATCTCGGCCGGCCCGAACGTGCCTGGCGGGCATTCTCGCAATGGCGCAGTTCGTGGCTGTCACGCGAAGGCATTGCGTCGGTCGCGACCTTCGTGCCGGCGGGACTGTTCGCCATCGGCTGGGTGTTCCTCGGCCGCACAAACGGCTGGGTGGCCGTCGCCGGGCTGCTGGCTGCGGTCGGCGCGGTCGCCACCGTCTGCACCACCGGCATGATCTATGCATCGCTGAAGCCGATCGCCCAGTGGCACAGCCGCTTCACTCTGCCCGGCTATCTGATCTTTTCAGCGATGAGCGGCAGCGTGCTTCTCAACGCGCTGTTGCAGGGTTTCGCCCTCGGCTCGACCATCCTTCTGGCAGCTTGCGTGCTGCTGACGTTGCTCGGCTGGGGCTGGAAGCTGGCAACCTGGCGATACAATGACGGGCTGGAAATCCCGACCAACGCCAACACCGCGACCGGGCTTGCCGGCGGTACGGTGCGGTCGCTGGAATGGCCGCACACCGAGGAAAACTATCTGCTCAAGGAGATGGGCTTTCGCGTCGCGCGCAAGCACAAGGCGCGGCTGCGCCAGATCACGCAAGTGCTGGCCTTCGCCGCGCCCGTCTTGCTGCTGATTGCCGCGTTCGCCTTGCCATGGCCCTATACGGCGGTGCTGTCGGCAATAGCAGCAATCGTCCAATTCGCCGGCATGCTGGTCGAACGCTGGCTGTTCTTCGCCGAAGCCAAGCACACCGTCACCCTCTACTACGGCAGGTAGACCAGCTCAGCCTGGCCGCAGCATCGCGTGGGAAATCGCGAAGATGCGCTCAGCGCCGAGCATATAGGCCATCAGCGTTTCGCGGCGGAACAGCCCGGCATAGGCGCGATCGAGCACATTAAGCGAGCCGGTATAGGCGCCGAAGGCCGGCATGATCATGCGGCCGCCGTCGCCGGCAAAGCAGCGCCGCCGCACCGAGCGGCCGCGCTGCACGATGCGGGCGCAAGGGTGCAGATGGCCGGCGACCTCGCCCTCCACCCTCACCGCCGAAGGCTCGTGCCGGAATACGAGAGAGCCTACGGCCAGCTTGCGCACCGTCTCGCCGGGCAGGTCGGCTGGCGCATCCGGGTCGTGATTGCCGGCGACCCAGAACCAGTCGCGGCCAGCCATCAGCCCTTCCAACCGTTCGCGAAAGCTCGAATGCATGCGCTCGGCGCCGCCGCCATCATGAAAGCTGTCGCCGAGGCTGATGACGATCGCCGGCTGATAATCGGCAATCACTGCCTGCAATCGGAGCAAAGTCGCGCCCGTGTCATAAGGCGGGATCAACGTACCGCGCCGGGCCAGGGACGAGCCCTTTTCCAGATGCAGGTCCGACACCGCCAGAAGCCGAAGCTCCGGGAAATAGAGCACGCCGCGCGGATCACAGACCGCGCGCTCATCAGCGATGCCGACCCGGTCGGCCTCCGCGAATGCCGATGCCCTCGCCGCGAAATTCATATCAAACCAAGCTCATTCCTGGACCCATGGCCTCCTCGACCAGATCCGCCGCCTCCATCAGCAGCGTCTCGTTGGCGCCGCCATTCACCGATTCCTTGCCGATCTCCAGCATGATCGGCACGGCCAACGGCGAAATCTGCTCAAGATGCTTATGCACGATTCGACCGCGGACACGCGAGAGCATCTCGGCAAGTCTGCTGACATCGAGCAGGCCGGCCGACGCATCCGTCCGCGTCGCCTGCAGCAGTATATGGTCCGGTTCGTGACTGCGCAGCACGTCGTAGATCAGGTCGGCCGACACCGTCACTTGCCGCCCGCTCTTCTCCTGCCCTGGGAAACGCTTCTCGATCAGTCCGGCGATTACAGCGCAGGTGCGGAAGGTGCGCTTCAGCATCCAGCTGTCGTTCAGCCAGGCTTCGAGATCGTCGCCCAGCATGTCTTCATCGAGCAGGGCAGTCAGAGAAGGCTTCTTTGCCTTGAATAGCGAGGCCATGTCATCCAGCGCCCAGACGGCCAGCGAATAGTCGGTGGCGACAAAGCCGAGCGGCCGCGCACCTGCCCGCTCCAGCCGCCGCGTCAGCAGCATGCCGAGCGTCTGGTGCGCGAGCCGGCCTTCGAACGGATAGGCGATCATGTA
Source organism: Mesorhizobium sp. WSM4849 (assembly GCF_055811385.1). Classification (NCBI taxonomy): domain Bacteria; kingdom Pseudomonadati; phylum Pseudomonadota; class Alphaproteobacteria; order Hyphomicrobiales; family Phyllobacteriaceae; genus Mesorhizobium; species Mesorhizobium sp. WSM4849. The sequence continues at coordinate 213,499 of NZ_JBVVPW010000001.1, read as the reverse complement.
GTGCCGGTTGCCGCGCGGAAAGGTCTCGACCAGCAGGTCACCGCGCTTCGGCAGCACCGATTTTTCCTTCTGCAACCTCAGCCAGTCGGCGACCTGTTCGGGCAGCGCCTGCCAGCGATTGGAATCGGCCAGCATGCCGCGCACCTGGTCGGCGAGATAGGTCGACAGCGGGAACTTTCCGCCGGCATAGGACGGTACGATGATGCGGGCGCCGGCGCCATTGGAGACGATGCACTCGTTCTCACGAATGCCCTCGAAGCGCAGCACCTTGCCGCCGAACATGAAATTGTCGCCGGGGCGCAGCGTCTCGGCGAAATACTCCTCGATCTTGCCGAGCACCGGCCCGCCGCGGCCGGCAAGGCCACGCCCTTGCCTGACATAGCGCACATTCAGCTCCGGCATCTCGACGATGGTGCCGACATTCAGCCGGTACTGCTGGGCGATGCGCGGATGCGAGACGCGCCACAGCCCACCGCTTGTCTTTCGGATGCGAGTGTAGCGATCGTAACTCTTGAGCGCGTAGCCCCCGGTGGCGACGAAATCGATGACACGGTCGAAGGTTGCGCGCTCCAGCTCGGCATAGGGCGCGGCACCGCGCACCTCCTCGAATAAAAAGTCGGCGTCAAAGGGTGCCGCGCAGGCGCTGCCCAGCACGTGCTGCGACAGCACGTCGAGCGCGCCATTGACAAGCGGCGGCGTGTCCTGGGCGCCGAGATAGTTGGCGTCGAGCGCCGCCCGGCATTCCAGCACCTCGAAGCGGTTGGCCGGGATCAGGATCGCCTTGGACGGCTCGTCCATGCGGTGGTTGGCGCGGCCGATGCGCTGCGCCAGCCGGCTCGCGCCCTTCGGCGCGCCGACATGCACGACCAGATCGACGTCGCCCCAGTCGATACCGAGATCAAGCGTAGAAGTGGCGACGATGGCGCGCAGTGCATTCTCGCCCATCGCCTTTTCGACCCGCCGGCGCTGACCGACATCGAGCGAGCCGTGATGCAGGGCGATCGGCAGCGAGTCCTCGTTTGCCCGCCACAGCTCCTGGAACAGCAGCTCTGCCTGGCTGCGTGTGTTGACGAACAGGAGCGTCGTGCGATGGCGCTGGATCGCCTCGTAGATTTCGGGAATGGCGTAGCGGGCCGAGTGTCCGGACCACGGCACGTGCTGTTCTGAATCGAGGATGGAGATGTCGGGCTTGGCGCCGCCGGCAACGGTGATCAGACCTGCCATCGCGCTGGGTGGATTCTGGCTTACCAGCCAACGGCGCAAGTCGTCGGGCTCGGCGACCGTTGCCGACAGGCCGATCGTCTGCAGGCCGGGTACGAAGCTGCGCAGCCGCGCCAGCCCGAGCGCCAGAAGATGCCCGCGTTTCGACGTCACCAGTGAATGCAGTTCATCGAGCACGACATAGTGCAGGTCCTCGAAGAAGCGCCTGGCGTCGGGCGCCGCAATCAGCAGCGCCAGCTGCTCGGGCGTGGTCAGGAGAATGTCGGGCGGCACCAGCTTTTGCCGCTGGCGCTTGTGCGCCGGCGTGTCGCCGGTGCGAGTCTCGATGGTAACCGACAGGCCGATTTCTTCCACCGGCCTGCCGAGATTGCGCTCGATATCGACGGCCAGCGCCTTCAGCGGCGAGATATAGAGCGTATGGATGCCGCGATGAGCCTGTCCCGGCCTTCTCCTTGGCCGGCCTGCCAGCTCGGTCAACGAGGGCAAGAATCCGGCCAGCGTCTTGCCGGCGCCGGTCGGCGCGATCAGCAAAACCGACTGCCCGGCCCGGGCCCTTGCCAGCAGCTCGATCTGATGGGCGCGCGGCGACCAACCTTTTTCCGCGAACCATTTGAGGAATGGCTCGGGCAAGTGCACGGCGGCATTCTGATCGGCAAGGCGCGGCTGCTCTGTCACCTGCCAGAGGTAGCGCGGCGGCGCGCAATCGCCAAGAAGAATCAGAACAAAAGGTGATCGAAGCGCCTCCCCCTCGCTTGAGAAGGGCCGCTGTGGCGCTACGGCCGGCGAAACCCTGTCGGGCCGCCATAGAGGTAGCCGATGCGGGCGACGGCTTCCTTGAACCCTTCACGCGAGACCAGCATGGTGTGGCCGTTGGCGTGGATCATGGTTTTCGGGTCGGTCATGACAGCGACATGGCCTTTCCAGAACACCAGGTCGCCGCGCCGCAACCCGGCAAAGTCCGGACCCGGGTCGAGCGGCTCACCGATGGTCGCCGCCTGCATGTCGGAATCGCGCAGCACTTGCCTGCCGGCCATGTGCATCGCCAGTTGCACGAGGCCGGAGCAATCGATGCCGAAGCCGGAGGCGCCGCCCCACAGATAGGGCGTGCCGAGAAAAGCCTCCGCGACCGCGACATAGTCGGCAGCCGGCTCTCCTAGAGGCCTGAGATGGCCTGATATGACAGCCTCGCCGGACGGCAGCAGCGCATAATGCGTGCCGCGGGTTTCGGCCGCGCCCTCCACCGTCACCGCCGATCCCATCGACAGCTGCCCGCTCAGCGGAAGCCGCAAATCCGGTCCGGGATAGAGGAAGGTGCGCGGCACGGAGACGACATGGGTTGGCGCATGGTCCCGCGCGCTTAGCACGGTGTCGGCGACATAGCCGACATAGCCGTCGCGTTCGGCTTGGATCCAGGCCCAGCCCTCAGCGTCTTCGAAGACGAGGACATCGTCGCCGAACAGGGCTTGCGTGTTGACGCCGGCATCCGGCCGCGGCGCCTTGCGGATATCGGCCACTGCGGCTGAAACCCGCGCTGGCCGCCCGGCGACGAAGCGATCGGCGGCGACCTCGCCCTCCAGCCTGGCATCGGCGAGATCGGAACGGAAGGCGTGAAGGCGAGCATCCCTGGCGGTCAAATCGGCAACTCGTTCAGAATGGCGTTTCGGTCAGATGGGCAATTCCTGGGCTCTGGCGATGATAACATCGCCGAAGCGCTCGACAAAGAGAGCACCTTCTACGGTTCGCTTGACCAGCACGTTGCGCTTGTCGAGTTCATCGCGATGGCGCGACACCAGCTTCATCGCCCCCATCGTGTCGAGCGCGCGGGTGATCACCGGCTTGGTGACATTGAGGCGGGCGGCGAGTCCGCGCACCGTATGCGGCGGCGGATCGAGATAGATGGTGAACAGGATCGCCGTCTGGCGCATGGTGAGGTCCGGCGCGTCGTCGCGCACCTGAGACAGCATCACCTGCTGCCACAGTCGCAAGGCCTGGCTCGGGCGCATCGAAATCGACATCCGGCCAGCATGGCGGAAAATTGTTTCGGTTCCGTTTCAGTCTCGATACCTTCCTTTCGGACCGCTAGCGTCAAGCGTAGCGTTTCGAGATGACCCTTTCGAGCGCGCGGATGCCTTGCGCCTCGCCGCCGACGAGACCGTACGGACGATCGGACGGATTCCAGGCGAAGATGTCAAAATGCGCCCAAGCGGCGGCCCTCTCAACGAAGCGCTTCAGGAATAGCGCCGCAGTGATCGAGCCGGCGAAACCGTCTGACGTGACATTGTTGATGTCGGCGATCTTCGACGACAACTTTGCGTCATAGGGTTTCCACAGCGGCATGCGCCACAGAGGATCCTCGACTGCGACAGAGGCCGCCGTCAGGTCGGACGCCAGCGCTTCATCGCCGGTGTAGAAAGGCGGCAGATCGGGACCGAGCGCAACGCGAGCAGCCCCCGTCAAGGTCGCCATGTCGATCAGCAGCTGCGGCTCGTCGTCGTCTGCCAGTGCCAAGGCGTCCGCCAGCACCAGCCGTCCCTCGGCGTCGGTGTTGCCGATCTCGACGGTGATGCCCTTGCGGCTCACCAGCACGTCGCCGGGCCGGAAGGCGTTGCCGGCGATCGAATTCTCGACCGCCGGGATCAGCACACGCAGCCGGACCTTCAGCCCGGCGGCCATGATCATCGAAGCGAGGCCCAATACGTTGGCCGCGCCACCCATGTCCTTCTTCATCAGGAGCATGCCCGAGGACGGCTTGATGTCGAGGCCACCGGTGTCGAAGCAGACGCCCTTGCCGACCAGCGTCACCTTCGGGGCGTTCTTCGGTCCCCAAATCATGTCGATCAGCCGCGGCGCACCGACGGAAGCGCGGCCGACGGCATGGATCATCGGAAAGTTGTTCTTGAGCAGATCGTCGCCCTTGGTCGCCGACACTTCGGCCTTGTACGTCCTGGCCAGCGTTCGCACCGCTTTCTCCAGTTCGTCAGGTCCCATGTCGCTGGTCGGCGTGTTGACCAGATCGCGCGTCAGGAAGACACCATCGGCAGTTCGTCGAACACGCGCCGCATCGGCGCCGGACGGCAGCGAAAAACGCAGCGCCTTGCCGGGTTTTTTGCCGTAGCGGGTGAAGACATAGCCGCCGAGCGCCAGTGCGACGGCCACCAATTCCGGTTCGGCGGGTGCCGAGGCGAAATGCCAGTCGCCTTCGGGCAAGGCTCTCGCCAGCGCACCGATGGCAAGCGCGCCTTCGCCATCGCCCGTGCCGAACAGGGCGCCGGCAAGCGCGCCGTTTTCGTCGGGTAGGATCAGCGTCCTGCCGGCCTCACCGGAAAAGCCGTTGGCCTTGGCCCAGGCGAGCGAGGACGAGGCAAGGCCCGCTGCATCCAGTCTATCCTTCGCCACCAGGTGAACCGGCAGCGTGGTCTTCAGTTTTCCCTCGATGAGTTCGACTGGCATTCGATGGCCTCCGGGTTCCGAGTCGGCGCTTTTTTAACTGTCCGTTAGGGTTAACAGAATATTTCTGCGGGAGGGAAGATGGCCATGCAATGGCCACGTACACGAATGGAGGCCCTGGTGCAGATGCCGACCAACCGCATGACGAACGCCACGGGGAAGCGGCTGATCACCACGGCGCTCATAATAGCGCTCGCTGCAAGCGTTGCAGGCTGCGGGACCAGCAAGTTGATAACCGGCTCGATCGGACGTACCAGCGGCAAACCCTTGGAAACCATGTCGGCCGGCGAGTTGCACAAGGCGACGATCGCGCTCGGTCAGTCCTACGCCAAGAACCCCAACGACAAGCGGATCGCGACGAATTATGCCGCGGCGCTGCAAATGGACGGCGACGCCGACCAATCGCTCGCCGTGATGCGCAAACTGGCGATCGCCCTGCCGAAGGACCGCGACGTGCTCGCCGCCTATGGTAAGGCACTGGCCGCCAATGGGCAGTTCGAGCCGGCGCTCGATGCGGTGCGCCGCGCGCAGACACCGGAATATCCCGACTGGAAGCTGGTGTCGGCGGAAGCCGCGATTCTCGACCAGCTTGGCCAGAGAGACGAGGCGCGCCAGAATTACCGCAAGGCGCTTGACCTCAAGCCGAACGAACCTTCGATCCTTTCAAATCTCGGCATGTCCTATGTGCTGGAAGGTGATCTGCGCACGGCCGAAACCTATATGCGCTCGGCCGCCCAGCAGCCGAACGCCGACAGCCGCGTCCGCCAGAACCTGGCGTTGGTCGTCGGCCTGCAGGGCCGCTTCGACGAGGCCGAGAAGATCGCCTCGCAGGAGCTCTCGCCCGACCAGGCGCAGGCGAACGTGGCTTACCTTCGCCAGATGCTCGCCCAGCAGAACGCCTGGAGCCAGCTCAAGGACCAGGACAAGGCAAAGCCTGCCACCAACTAACTACGCCGGCCTTGCTTCGAACCGGCCAGTTCCCTCAATTCATCACATGCCGGAAATACAAAGCCGCGTTGCATCAGCATCGCGGCTTTCGCATGTATTGTCGCCTTGGCTATTGGCTGCTCGATGTCGGCTGGTCGCCGAAGATGCCGCGCTGGCTCACCTGGATGCCGGCGGGGCCCAGGATGATGGCGAACAGCACCGGCAGGAAGAACAGAATCATTGGCACGGTGAGCTTCGGCGGCAAGGCCGCGGCCTTCTTCTCGGCAGCGTTCATGCGCATGTCGCGGCTTTCGCCGGCAAGCACGCGCAGCGCGTGCGCCACCGGCGTGCCGTAGCGCTCGGCCTGCACCAGCGCCTGCGACACCGACTTAACCGATTCCAGGCCGGTGCGGCTTGCAAGGTTTTCGTAAGCCTGCTTGCGTTCCTGCAAGTAGGAAAGCTCGGCATTGGTCAGGATGAACTCTTCGGCAAGTGCCACCGATTGCGTGCCGATCTCGTCCGCGACCTTGCGAAACGCCGCCTCCACCGACATGCCGGATTCGACGCAGATCAGCATCAGATCGAGCGCGTCCGGCCACGCCATCTGGATCGATTGCTTGCGCTTGGTGGCGCGGTTGTTGACATAGAGCACCGGCGCGTAAAAACCGGCATAAGCGACGACGATACACACGAACAATTTGATGAGAGGCGGCTGCTCCGGCAAACCCCCGAGCACGAACAGATACATCGCTGCCAGGGCAAAGCCGACAAAGGGCAGGACCAGACGGAAGAAAAGGAAACGCGTCAGCGGATTCTGCCCGCGAAAGCCAGCCACCTTGAGTTTCTGCAAGGTGCCTTCATCGGCCAAGGCGCGCCTCAGGTCCAGCCGATCGACAATATTGCGCATGCCTATCGACTGTTCCTCGCGCAGGCCCTTGCGGCGGCGATCGGCCTCGACGGCAAGCCGCGCACGCTGCTTGGCGCGCAATTCGTCGCGCTCCAGCGCCACGGATTTCATGCGCGCCTTGAGCTGGTTTCCGCCAAAAGCAGGCAGCAGCGTGAAGACGGTCGCAAATACCGCGATGCCGACCAGCAAGGCAATCAGGAACGCTGGGTCGGTAAGGGTCTTGACGACGTTCTCAGTCATACGCTCGAAATCCTAAACTTCGAAGTTCATCATCTTGCGCATCACCAGGATGCCGATCGACATCCAGGCCGCCGAGCAGCCGAGGATCAGATTGCCGACGCTGGTGGTGAACAGAGGCATGATGTAGTTCGGGCTTGTCAGGTAGACGAGAAAGGCGACAACGAACGGCAACGCGCCGATGATCACGGCGGACGCCTTCGCTTCCATGGACAGCGCCTGGACCTTGGCCTTCATTTTCTTGCGGTCGCGAAGCACGCGCGAAAGATTGCCCAGCGCCTCGGAAAGATTGCCGCCGGCCTGGGACTGGATCTGGATGACGATGCCGAAGAAGCTCGCTTCCGTGCACGGCATCGTTTCGGCCATACGCATGCTGGCGTCGGGGATCGACAGCCCCATCTGCTGCGAATCGACGATGCGGCGGAACTCGGTCTTGACCGGTTCAGGGGCTTCGTTGGCGATCAGGCGGACGGCGTCGTTCAGCGGCAGGCCGGATTTGACTGCACGCACGATGATGTCGAGCGCGTTCGGAAATTCGTTGAGGAACGCCTTCACCCGGCGGGCGCGGCAAAACGAGACGAACCAGCGTGGCAGGCCGAGGACGCCGACCAGCAGCGCACCGGGCAAGACATAAAGCGGCGCGCCGGTAAAATAGGCAAGAAACGTCAGGACGACGCCGCAAACCGCCGAGTAGAGATAGAAGCGCTCAAGCGACATCTTCATGCCCGCCTGGCGAATCTGGGCCTTCAGTGGCGGCTTTTTGACGACACTCTGGTTGGTTTTTTGCTTCTGTTCGAGGTCCTTCAGTGAATCCTGAACCGATTTGCGCCGCTTGGTTGCTTCCGCCGTACGGTCGCGCGCGGCTTTGACGACTGCATGATCAGTCTCGGCGGTCTTGATCGTTTCAAGCCGCCTGCCGACTTGCTTCTCGGTGCTGATCTGCTTGAACAGAAAAGCATAGGCCACCGCGCCGGCGCTGAAGCCGGCGAGCACGATGAATGCCAATACGGTGCCGTCAATCCCGAACATCGACCTTGGCCCCTACGCCTCCAAATGCATCAGTCAGCGCGTTTCTCCATCGCCTCGAGCGCGTTGGCGAGGCGCTGTTCCTCGCCATAGTAGCGGGCGCGGTCCCAGAAATGCGGGCGCCCAATACCTGTCGACACGTGCTCACCCAGCAGCCTGCCATTCACGTCCTCGCCCTTTATGTTGTAGAGGACGATGTCCTGCGTGATGATGACGTCGCCTTCCATTCCGATCACCTCGGTGATGTGGGTGATGCGCCGCGATCCGTCGCGCAGGCGTGCGGCCTGGATGATCACGTCCACGGAACCGACGACGATTTCACGGACGGTTTTCTGCGGCAGCGTAAAGCCGCCCATCGCGATCATCGATTCGATACGGTTCAGGCATTCGCGCGGGCTGTTCGAGTGGATCGTGCCCATCGAGCCGTCGTGACCGGTGTTCATCGCCTGCAGAAGATCGAACACCTCCGGTCCGCGCACTTCGCCGACGATGATGCGCTCGGGCCGCATGCGCAGGCAGTTCTTGACCAGGTCGCGCATGGTCACCTCGCCCTCACCCTCCAGGTTGGGCGGGCGGGTTTCCAGACGTACGACATGCGGCTGCTGCAGTTGCAGCTCGGCCGAGTCCTCGCAGGTGATGACGCGCTCCTCGCGGTCGATATAATTGGTCAGGCAGTTGAGCAGCGTGGTCTTGCCGGAACCGGTACCGCCCGAAATGACGATGTTGCAGCGGACGCGTCCAATGATCTTGAGAATTTCGGCGCCGTGCGGCGAAATGGCGCCGAACTTGACCAGCTGGTCGAGTGTCAGCTTGTCCTTCTTGAACTTGCGGATGGTGAGCGCGGTGCCGTCGATGGCGAGCGGCGGCGCGATGACGTTGACGCGGGAGCCATCGGGAAGGCGTGCGTCGCAGATCGGGCTCGATTCATCGACGCGGCGGCCAACCTGGCTGACGATGCGCTGACAGATGTTGAGGAGCTGCTGGTTGTCGCGGAAACGGATGCCGGTCTGCTCGACCTTGCCGTTGACCTCGATGTAGACGTTCTTGGAACCGTTGACCATGATGTCGGCGATCTCGTCGCGGGCGAGCAATGGTTCCAGCGGCCCGTAACCCAGCACGTCATTGCAGATGTCCTCGAGCAGTTCTTCCTGCTCGGCGATCGACATCGCGAAATTCTTGATCGCGATGATGTCGTTGACGATGTCGCGGATTTCCTCGCGTGCGCTTTCGGGATCGAGCTTGGCGAGTTGCGACAGGTCGATCGTATCAATGAGCGCGGAAAAGACCTGGCTCTTGGTATCGTAGTAGGTTTCGCTCTTTTGGCGCTGGACCTTTTTCGGCTCCGGCGCCAATGGCGGCGCCTCGACCGCACGGCGCACGGGCGGCGCAGCAGACGCGCCAAGCGACGGCGGCGGTGCGGGCTTGGCAAGAACCGACGTTTCTGCAGGGTTTGCCGCCGGCGCGGCAGGCGCAGGTCCCGGCTGACGGAATTCCGGGGTGAACCGGCTGCCGTCGTCGCTGCCTCTTTTACCAAACATGATCGACTACCAATCCCGCTCCGAAAGCATCACTTCTTGCTGCGCGAGAGCTTGCCAAGGAGATTGCCGAGGCCCGCTTTCTTTCTTGCCTTGATTTCGCTGCGCCCGGTCAGCACATGCGCAATCTCGTTGATCGTGCCGACAACCGGGTTCTTGGCATCCATTTCGCCGAGCATGCGCCCGTTGTTGGCGGCGTTTCCGAACAGCAGCGGCTCGAAGGGAATAACCGACATCGGCGACAGGCCGAGCGAGTCGGCGAAGTCGGATGACGCAATCTCCGGACGCTTTGGCACGCCGGCCTGATTGATGATCAGCTTCGGCGGTGGATCGTTCGGGCGAAGCCGCTTGAACATGTCGACCAGATTCTTGGTGTTGCGCAGATTGGCCAGTTCCGGCGTCGCCGTGATCACAATCTCGTCGGCCTTGACCAGTATGCTCTTGGTCCAGCCTGTCCAGACGTGCGGAACATCGAGCACCAGAAGCGGCACGCTGCGCTGCGCCGTGTCGATAAGCTGCGTGAAAGCGTCGGGATCGAAATCGTAGACCCGCTCGAGCGTTGAAGGCGCTGCAAGCAGCGACAGATGCTGGGCGCACTGGGCAAGCAGCCGATCGAGATAGACCTCGTCGATGCGCTCCGGTGAGAAAACGGCTTCGGCAATGCCTTGCGCCGGATCCTGATCGAAATTGATGTTGGCCGTTCCGAAAGCCAGGTCCAGATCGGCGACAACCACTTCGGACTTGAACAGCGACGACATCGCCCAAGCCACATTGTGGGCAATGGTCGAGGAGCCGACGCCACCCTTGGCGCCGATGAAGGCGATCGAGCGGCCGATCGGCTCGGCTTCCGGATCAACGAAAATCGACGATATCACGCTGACGATATCGGCCATCGACACCGGCGCGATGACATATTCGGAAATGCCGGAGCGGATGAGCTCGCGATAAAGCCCGACATCATTGTAGTGGCCGATGACCACGACCTTCGAGGCCGGATCGCAATATTCGGAGAGCTGCGTGAGCTGCTCCAGCAATTGCGTCGGCTCGCTGCGCGATTCCAGCAGGATCAGGTTCGGCGTCGGCGCCGATTGATAGAATTCGATGGCGGTGGCGACGCCGCCCATATGAACCTTCAGATGGGCCTTCGCCATGCGACGATCCTCGCCGGCGCGCTCGACCGGATTGGCAACGCCCTCGGTCTCGCAAAATGCCTGAATCGAGATGCGCGGAATCGGCCGCAACGCCTGCATGGCGGCGACATCCTGCTGCGAGGTTTCGCCGCCATCTACCGCCGTGTCGTAGGCTAGATTGCTCATGTCCGCGTGCTCCAACCTGCGATCGATCAGTAGTCGACTTCTGTTGCCGGGATCGGCGAATAGAACGGGGCGTTTTGATAGCCATCAATGACGACGTCACGCCTTTCGGCATCGATGGGTGTCTGTTTACGCGGCCCGAGCAGATCGGTCGGATTGGCCATCTGGGCGGCAAGATTGTTCTGATACGAACAGCCGAAATCGGCATAGTGCTTGTTTTCCGAGGTCTGCAGCAGGTCTTCGGGCCAGCGCCCGCATCTGTCGGTCTGCGCCTTCACCGAGACATAGGCGACGCGGATCGGCGCGGACGCTTCGGCCGAAACCGACTGGTAGGTGGTGATGACGATCCGGTTCCGGCTGATGCCGCTGGCAATCGCAAGTCTGGCGAAATCGCGACCGGCCGCGGTCGCGGCGATCTCGTTGGCCGAACCGCTCGGGATCGAGATCGTCAGGGTCGGAGCGGCGCTCTTGTCATAGCCATCCAGGAAGCCCAGAAGCGTGTCGCGCTGTGACCCGGTCATGCCGCGATCGCCGGCGCCGACCGGAAGGTCGATCTTCAGGTTCTTCTCGGCAATGACGATCGGATGGTTGGTGCGATAGTCGTCCGGAACAGCGCCGACCGTGATGCTGTCCCGGTTGGCGCAGCCCGCCAGCAATGCCGCGACCGCAACCGCCAGGATCGGAATGGCCGGCCGGCAGATCCGCGAACGGCCGGACCGCACCGCTACGGTGACCGTCCTGGGCTTCAACGCTGACTGAGACATGTCCGCTTCCCCGCTTACTTGTAGATGAAGCCGACAACGCCGTGATAACGGCCGTTGGGCTTGTCGGTCTGCATGGTGCCGTAGACGCGATTGACACGGCCTAGGAACATGCCGGCGCCATCGCTGGCGGCGTTGAAATTGTCGTCCGGCTTGGCAAGAGCGTTGCGCGTCACCGGTTTCACCAAATAAGGCGTGATGATGATGACCAGCTCGGTCTCGTTGCGGACGAAGTCCCGGCTGCGGAACAGCGTGCCAAGCACTGGGATCTTGGTCAGCCCGGGCAGCCCGGCGACCGCCTGCCTGATGTCGTCCCGAACCAGGCCGGCGATCATCATCGAACCGCCGGAAGGCAGTTCAACGGTGGTGTCTGCCAGTCGCTTTCGGATCGACAGCAAAGTGGTGCCGGGCAAGTCACCGGCCGCTTCGAGCACTGTGGCGCCTTCCGTCGTAGGCTCCGAAACCGACGTCCTCACCTTAAGGCTGATGCGGCCCGCCGAGAGCACGACAGGCTGGAATTCGAGGCCAATTCCATATTCGAGCTTTTCATTGCTGTAAGTAACCTGGCCCGTTATGTTGTCTTCTGAAACGTTGCTCGTCCGGCTTGTGATGAGATTGAATTCGCCGCCGACTTTGAATGTCGCTTTTTCGCCCGAAACCGCGGTCAGCGTCGGCTCGGCGAGTGTCTTCATGACGCCGCTCTGCTCCATGGCATTGATATACGCCTGAAGTCCGTTTCCGAGCGCGTCACCCAACTGTAAGTTGGAGTACTGCGAAATCGGCTTGCCCAGGCCATAAGCAGGAGAACTCATCGCGCCGAAGGAGAAGCCGTTGCTGCTGCCGTTGCCGATCAGGTTAACGCTGAGCTGCTTCATCACCGAGCGGCTGACTTCGGCCACCGTCACCTTGAGCGTCACCTGGTCGTCGCCGATGATCTGCAAGAGGTTGACGATCTGGCTGACGCGACGCTCGGAATCCGGATTGTCGATGTCGACACCGGATTCGGCCGAGCCGCCGGAGGCGGTCTGCGAATATTGTCCGGTGGTCGCTTCACCGCCGGACACGAAGATGGTGGCCAGATCGACCGCGCGCTTGGCATCCAGAGGAGTGTCCACGGTTCCGGTCAGGACGACGTTGTCGTTCAGCAATTCGACAGTGATGGCCGATGATGGGATGAAGCGTCTGATATAGTCTTCCAGCCCGGCAACGTCGCGTTCGACTGCCAGATCGAGGCTGACGATCTGTTCGCCATTGGGGCCGAACACGAAGATGTTGGTGTCGCCCACCGCCTTTCCGAACAGATAGATGCGCCTGGCGGTGCGGGTCACCGCATCGGCGACCGCCGGGTTGGCGACGAGAATATCATAGGCATCGCTCGGCAGGTCGATGACCACCGATTTGTTGAGACCGAGCTTGACGCGCTGGGTGGCGGTCGAAGCCGACACCTCGGCGTTCCTGCTTGCCGCATTCGCCTCGAGGAGGCCATGTGCATTCGATCCAAGCAGGAACAGGCCGATTGCCGCAGCCAGTGTGACCGGCAGTCTAGCGTTTAGCCTCATTGCCTTGCCCCCACTTCGGAAACTTCGCCTGACTTGATCAATCGCACCGTTCCGCGCCGCCCATTGCCGGAAACGAGATAGTCGGCCTCGTCCAGATTCTTCTCCTGGGTGTCGCTGATCGACCGCAGCGCCAATGTCAGGCGATCCGCCATCTGCTGGGCGACGGTGATGATTTCCGCCTGCTGCGATGTCAGCTCCAGCGTCGCGGTCTGGCCGACCCTGGTCCTCTTGCCTTCCTCGTCCTCCTGGATGGTCTGGTCGATTGCCAGGACGCGAATGTTCTTGAGGATGGTCTCGGTCGTAAAGCCGCTGCCGCCGCCCGCGGCATCGGCTCTGCGGGTCATGATGACGTCGACGAAATCGTTGGGAAGAATGAAGCCGCCGGCCGAAGTGTCGGCCGATACGGCTGTGGCGACGGCCCGCATGCCGGAGGGCAGGATCGACGACATGAAGCTTTGTCCCTCGCCGATCAGCTTGGAGCGCCGCAACGGCTCACCGGCATACATCGCAACACGGGCGACGCCGCCTTTCAGCTTCTCAAGCGCTTCGGGCTCTGCGGCGCGGGTGATGAAATTCGCGTTGATGCCGTCGGCCGGCCAGGACTGCCAGCTGATGTTGTTCTCGAGCGGGCTGCCCATCGGAACATCGCCGGACAGGACAAGCACGTCCTGCAGTGCGATTGCCGGCGCCTTGGGGCCGGAATCGACGATTTGAGGCGGCGGAGCCGTGGCCATGTTTTTTGCGACATATCCTGCGCCACCTGCCGCGGCCACCGCCACGCCCAGAATAATCAGTCGGGATGCTGGCATCTGTCCGAACCTTGTCTTGGCAAATCCACGTAGCCAAGCCGGACCTTGCATCGGCAATCGTCAAAACAAGGTTAATTTAATACTTACGATCGTGATTAATTTAAGGTTTACATAAATTTGAGGCATCCGGTCCGGCCCGCAAAAAGGCGGCCGAGCCGCCTGCTCAAACGCCAAATCGAAGAAGGGAAGGCTGGCCTGACGAGGGAAGGATGGTGGCGAGAATTAAGCCGCCAGCCTTGCCAGCGCCCACGCCATCAACGGCGAGTTCGGAAAGGTGAGCAGCCCGCCAATGCCAAGCGCGATGCCATAGGGAACGCCTGATGTCTCGTCGGCGAAGTGGCGTAGAAACGGATTGTGGCTTGTGACGGCCGCAAGCGGCGATTTCCGATAGACGAGGATGGCGAGCGTCAGCAGGCCACCGATGAATGTCGAGGTTACGAGATATTCGACGAGATGGATGTTCAGTCCCATCCAGATGGCGGTGGCGGCCAGCAGCTTGGCGTCGCCGCCTCCCATGCCGCCGAGCGCGAACAGAGCGAAGGTTACGGCGAGAACCAGGCCGCCGGCGGCGAAATGCCAGCCATAGGTTGCCCAGTCCATGCCCGTCAGCGGCGCGACCAGGGCGAAGACGGCCACAAGCAGCACCGGCACGCGATTGGCGATCGTCATCGACAGCATGTCGGAGATCGCGGCAAAGAGCATGCAGAACGGAAAGACGACGAAGATCAGGGCTTCAAGCATCGGCGCGGGCCTATGGTCAACTATGCCTAGCCCAGCTTAGACATGTTCGATTAACGATTGATGAGGTTGCGAGCTGAAAAACTGCCGGTACGACGAAACAGGGCCGCCAGTGAGGCGGCCCTGTTCTGGAAAACGACCGGACTTCGTGATCTGTTACGAATTGTTGATCGAAGTGGCGATCCCGTTGAACTTCGCGTTCAGCGCGTCGCCCAGCGAGCCGGCGCCGACCATGATGGCGAGCGCGATGAGAGCGGCGATCAGACCGTATTCGATAGCGGTCGCGCCGGATTCGTCCTTCACAAAACGTGCAATGAGATTAGACATTCGAGAGCTCCTACTCCAGGTGTTACAGCAATTCCGTCAACTTCTCTTGGCGGCTGATCGGATGCTGCCAATCTATGGAGAAGCTCTTTCGATCGGCTTAATAAACAGCCTTACCGATTCCTTTCCGGCTTCGATGACATGGCGTGGTTAACCGTAAACTAAGTGACGCCTAATGGACCCGACCGGCACGTCAAAGGGCGCGAAAGCCGCAATTCACCGATTGGGAAAGGGGCGATCCGCTTCAGGCGATCACGATGCCAATCCCGACATCATCACGCCTCCCCATCCGCTTAACCGTTGGTTCACCAATCTCGTTCATGTTCCGTTGAGCAGTTTGCCGCCGTGGAGCACTTCAATGACCGGGCCGAGATCGTCCTTTCCGATTGTCGCGCTTCTTGCCGCCACGGCCTTTGTCGTGCCGGCCAAGGCTGGTGCCGGCATCGAGGTCACGATGAACCAGGCGAAGATCGTCAAACTGTCGCGCGCCGCCGATACGATCGTCGTCGGCAACCCGGCGATCGCCGACGCCGCCGTGCAGGATGCTTCGACGATCGTGCTGACGGGCAAGGGCTTCGGCGTCACCAACCTCGTTGTCCTAGATCAAGAGGGCCGTCCGATCGTCGACGAGCAGATCACCGTGGTGCGACAGGACGCGTCGTCGGTGCGCATCTATCGGCGTGCCGAAATACAGACCATGTCCTGCACGCCGTATTGCGAGAGCTCGTATAAAAGCGATGCGGAGAAGGCCTCGGAAGCCGAGATGAGCGCCGGCCGGTAGCGACCTGACCGTCTCGTCTCGCTGAATGCCGCTTCGGTTATCGGCCCGTTAAAACCTTTCCCTCGAATTTAACGATCATCCAAACCGCACCTCAATGGGTTTGCGCTAATGCTCCCTCCGACACCCCTTCAGGATCGGCAGGCCCGGGACATGAGCAAAGCAGGACCAGCAGGCTTTTCAGCGCGCTTCCTTGGCGACCGGCGCGGCAGCACGGCTTTGGAATTCGCGATGCTTGCGGTGCCGTTTGCGCTCCTCGTCTTTGCCATACTGGAGAGCTGCATTTCATTTGCCGGGCAAGAGGTGATGGCCAATATCGCCGACGATGTCGCGCGCCAGCTACGGACGGGCCAGATAAGGCAGGCCAATGTAACGGAGGCCACGCTGAAGACCATGATCTGCAGCCGGCTGGAAATCATGGTCGCCAAGGACTGCCCCGGATTGCTGGTGGATCTGCGCGAATATCCGACCTTCGCCGATGCGGCCTCCGCACGCTTCAAGATCCAAGACGGTGAGATCGTGCTGACGCAAGGCACGAGTGCGAAGACCTTCTCGGTGGCCCCGGGCTTGGCTGAATCGATAAACATGCTGCGGGTTTTTTACAAATGGCCCGTCATGACCGATTTCATGGCCAAGTCGATGGCCAATCTGAAAGACGGCAACACGCTGCATTTCGCATCGGTGACCTGGCAGAACGAGCCGTTCGACAACTGAAAACGCACCGTCGCGTGGGTGAAAAAGGACGATGGCATGGGGCGTGCTGAGACACATCAGGGGATCGCTGGAATCTGCACGAAAGCCATCCGGTTCTGCTGCGATCGCCGCGGTGTCGCGGCGGTTGAGTTTGCCTTCATCGTGCCCGTCCTGCTGATCATGTACTTCATGACCATGGAAGCCTCGCAAGCCATCGAAACCAGCAAGAAGGTCAGTCGCATCGGCAGCGTGGTGGCGGATCTCGTTACCCAGCAGCAGACCATCACGGCAGCCGATCTCGATGCGATCATGCAGATCGGCAACTCCACCCTTCAGCCGTACAACCGATCGACCCCGGAAATCATCATCACCGCAATCCAGGTCACGGACGAAGCGACGCCGAAGGTGGTGGTCGTTTGGTCACGCAAGATGGTCGCTGGCGCCTTCAGCGCCGCCGCCGCCAAGAACTCCATCACCACGGTTGCACCGACACTCGAGATCAAGGGCACCTTTCTCATTCGCGTCGACAGCAATCTCGCATACCAGCCGATCATCACCTGGTCGGCCGACAGTGAGAAGCGGCTTGGATTGAGTTCGGCTTTCGACTCGATATCGATGGGCGAAACCTATTATCTCAGACCCCGCAGAAGCCCAACGATTCCCTGCAGCCACTGCTGAAACGACCGCGCCCGATTCCGATCGCCTGCTATCGGCCGTTACCTGACGCCAGGCGCACGATGGCTGCAGCCATCGTGGCTCTGCTGGGTGCGGCCTGGTCGAACCCACTACGCGCCGAAGGGCGGGGATGACATCGGCACGGTTCGTGGCCACATTCTCAACTATCGCGCCAAGCCGTCTGCTTCCGAATTGCCAATGGCGGCGCGGCCCCCTATGTCTGGGCGGACAGACAAACGATAATAATGAACCCCTGCAATGGCGCGCGCCTTTCTTTTTGTTCTCGATTCCTTCGGCATCGGCGGCGCGGCTGACGCCGGGCGCTATGGCGACGCCGGTTCCAACACGTTCGGACACATCGCCAGAGCCTGCGCGGAGGGCCGGGCGGATCGCGAGGGGCTGCGCAAAGGCCCGCTTTTGGTACCCAACATGCTCTCGCTCGGCCTGGGTCACGCGGCGAAAACAGCGACGGGATTCAGCATCGACATCGGCAGCAAGGTCCAGCTCGCCTCCGCCTTCCATGGCGCGGCGCAGGAGATTTCGAGCGGCAAGGACACGCCATCGGGCCATTGGGAAATCGCTGCCTTGCCGGTCCGCTTCGACTGGGGCTATTTCCCGGACACGGTTCCCGCCTTTCCAGCCGATCTGACCGAAGCGATCATCCGCGAAGGAGAGGTGCCGGGCATTCTCGGCAATTGCCATGCCCCGGGCACCGAGATCATCGAGCGTTTCGGCGAGGAGCATATCCGCACCGGCAGGCCGATCTGCTACACTTCGGTCGACTCCGTCCTGCAGATCGCCGCGCATGAAGTTCACTTCGGCCTGGAACGGCTCTACGAATTCTGCAAGGTGGTGCGCAGGCTGGTCGATCCGCTGAACATCGGACGGGTGATCGCGCGGCCTTTCATTGGGGAAACCGCCGCCAGCTTTGAACGGACGCACAACCGCCGGGACTATTCGGTGCCGCCGCCCGAACCGACCCTGCTCGACCGGCTGACGGCGCGCGGCAGCCGGGTCATCGCGGTCGGCAAGATCGGCGACATCTTCGCCCATCGCGGCATATCGGAAGTACGCAAGGCCGCCGGCAACATGGCGATGTTCGACAAGGCGCTCGGCGCGATGGATGACGCGGGCGACGGCGATCTCGTCTTCGCCAATTTCGTCGATTTCGACACAGAGTTCGGCCATCGGCGCGACGTTGCCGGCTATGCCGCCGCGCTCGAGGCCTTCGACCGGCGGCTGACGGAGGCGCTTGCACGGCTGAGGCACGGCGACCTTCTCATCCTCACGGCCGACCATGGCAACGATCCGACCTGGCAGGGCACCGATCATACACGCGAACGCATTCCGGTGATCGGCACGGGACCAGGTTTTGGCGGCGACATTGGGCTCAGAACGACGTTCGCCGACATCGGTGAAACCGTCGCCGAGCATCTTGGGCTGGCACGCGGCCGTCACGGCACCTCCTTCTATACAGCGATAGGCGGCCATGCCTGAGTTGCCTGAGGTCGAAACGGTGCGGCGGGGCCTGCAGCCGGTTCTGGAAGGCGCCCGCATCGCCCGCGTCGAGGCACGCCGGCCCGACCTGCGCTTTCCGTTTCCCGAAAAATTCTTGGAGAGGCTGACCGGCAAGACGATTACGGCGCTCGGCCGCCGGGCCAAATACCTGACGATGCATCTCGAAGGCGGTCCGGTGCTGATCTGCCATCTCGGCATGTCGGGTTCGTTCCGCATTGAAACGTCCGATGACGGCGAAATGCCCGATAGCAGCAAAATGTTGGGCGCGTTTTATCTCGAGCGCTCGAAAAGTGCGGTGCACGACCATGTCGTCTTCCATATTCTCTCTCCCGAAGGCGCCCGGTCCCGCGTGACCTTCAACGATCCGCGCCGTTTCGGCTTCATGCTGTTTTCCGAAGGGGCGCCCGACACGCATCCGATGCTGGCGGGACTGGGCGTCGAGCCGACAGGCAATGCTTTGGACGGCGAGCTGCTCGCCTCGCTGCTGAAAGGCCGGAAGTCGCCGCTGAAGGCAGCACTTCTCGATCAGCGGTTGATCGCCGGGCTCGGCAATATCTATGTGTCGGAGGCCCTGTGGCGCGCCGGTCTGTCGCCGTTGCGCGAGGCAGGCACCATCGCAAAGCCTGGAAAGAGGGCCAAACAGCAGCGCGACGCCCTTGCCGAAGCAATCCGCGCGGTGATTGCCGATGCGATCGCCGCCGGCGGATCGTCGCTGCGCGACTATGTGCAGACCGACGGGTCTTTGGGCTATTTCCAGCATTCGTTCGCGGTCTATGATCGCGAGGGCGAACCCTGCTCCAAGCACGGCTGCGGCGGCCACATAGAGCGCATCGTGCAAAGCGGGCGTTCCACCTTCTACTGCCGGACTTGTCAGTTGTGAGCTAGGTGCCGGGTGTGACCTAGATGCCGAGCTGGACGCCAGATGTAAGCCAGATGACCGAGTGAGGAGATACAGTCATGGCCCATGAAACGATTATCGTCGAAATCCGCGGCAAGGTCGGGCTGATCACGCTGAACCGGCCGAAGGCGCTCAATGCGCTGAACTCTCAGGTCCTGACGGAAGTGGTCGCGGCCGTGAACGGCTTTTGCGCGAATGCCGACATCGGCGCGATGGTCATCACTGGCTCCGAAAAAGCCTTCGCGGCAGGTGCGGACATCAAGGAAATGCAGGCGATCTCCTTTGTCGACGCCTATGTGCAGGATTTCTTTGTCGGCTGGGAAGAGTTCACCCGGGCGCGCAAGCCTGTTATCGCGGCGGTGGCCGGCTATGCGCTTGGCGGCGGCTGCGAACTGGCGATGATGTGCGATTTCATCATCGCCGCCGACAACGCCAAATTCGGCCAACCCGAGATCACGCTCGGCGTCATGCCGGGCATGGGCGGATCACAGCGCCTCACCCGCTTCGTCGGCAAATCGAAGGCGATGGACATGTGCCTGACCGGACGGATGATGGATGCGGCGGAAGCCGAGCGTTGCGGCCTGGTGTCACGTGTCGTGCCCGCCGTCGAGCTGCTCGAGGAGGCGTTGAAGGCGGCAGCCAAGATAGCCGATTTTTCGCTGCCGTCGGTGATGATGGCGAAAGAGGCCGTCAACCGCGCCTATGAAACGACACTGGCCGAAGGGCTGCGGTTCGAGCGCCGGCTGTTTCACTCGTTGTTTGCCCTCGATGACCAGAAGGAAGGCATGGCGGCCTTTGCCGAGAAGCGGAAGCCAAATTTCACGAACCGATAGATCGTGACGACAGCGGCCAGAAGCGAGCGACAGCAGCGGCCAAAAAGAAGGCGAAGCAGCGTTGACGCGCCGGAAAAGCTGAACTATAAGCCGCATCAACCGAGGCGGCCCTGTGGCTGCCCGTTTGTTTTTGCGCCCTGCGACATCCCGCATGCGCCCACCAGATCAGAAGAGAGGCATCATGGCCAATACCTCCTCGGCCAAAAAGGCAACGCGCAAGATCGCCCGTCGCACGGCGATTAACAAGAACCGCCGCTCGCGCGTGCGGACCTACATCCGCCAGGTCGAAGAGGCGCTCGCCTCGGGCGACAAGGCTGCCGCGCAGGCTGCTTTCAAGGTGGCGGAACCGGAATTGATGCGCGCCGCGACCAAGGGCGTGGTGCACAAGAATACGGCATCGCGCAAGGTGTCACGCCTAGCCCAGCGACTCAAGGTGCTGTCGGCCTAATATACCTTTACTGATCTTGCCTTCTTCAAGCCCGGCCGCTCGTGCCGGGTTTTTCGTTTGCCGGCAAGTACTTAAAAAGAAATCTCCCAAACAGACACTCCGCACGATTTCAATGTTCGAAATGCTTTGCCGGCATATACATGCCTGCTGATAGGCGCAGCCGCTGAAAGCGTTCACGGCAAAAATATCAGCTGTCAAAAATAAGCTTTATTTTTCAATAAGTTATTGACGGTCATCCACAGCTTGTTCACATCTGGCGCGAGGGACGGGGAACATTTGCCTGTCAAGAAAATTATTTCAGAAAATTTCGCGCGAGGCGGCCTTTTTCATATTCGCCGGAAAAGGGTTTGAATCACAATGGCTTTGTCAAAACATGCCAGTGCAACGCAGGCTCCGAACCCCTCTGCGCTAACCACATTCCTTAAAAATCCGTTAGTCGTGGCCTTGCCCTATCCACAGCGATTTCGTTAATGTCGGTCTATCGAGAGGGACGGGCCGTTGGCCCTTAACCCAGCCTGAATCGGCCAGCAAAAATGGCAGAATTCGTGACCTGGATCATTTCCGCGTACGGGCTTGGTTTGTCTTTTCGATACGGTAGGGGATTGGCGTAATTGTACATGGCAGATCAATAACGCGCCGGCGTTTTCGCCGGACGGAATTGTATTGCCCTGACATGACCAAAGCGGGCTGGCTCTGATGAGGCGGCGCCGGTTCCCTGACAATGAGGCGACATCATCTGCCGGCGGCGGCGATGGTGTCGCAGCAAGGACACGGTCGCCGGAAACATGGATGCAGGAGGCGCATTCCCGGCGGAAAAAGGTACAAAAGGACAAGGAACTCGATCATGCAGAGCGGCATCGAAAGGGAGCTTACGGGCGACCTCCCATTCCCTGGAACCTTAACCGAAGGGGACGATATGTCGGCTTCCATCGACGCGGAACAAAAGTTCGACCGGGTCAAGGCCCAGTTGAAGGCGCGTCTGGGAACCGAAGTCTATTCGAGCTGGTTCGGACGCATGAAGGTCGCCGAGGCGTCCCGGGGCATTGTCCGCATCTCGGTTCCCACCGCCTTCCTGCGCTCGTGGATCAACGGCCACTATCTCGACCTTATCGCCGAGCTGTGGAAACACGAGGATCCTGAAATCCTCAAGATCGAGATCGTGGTGCGCACCGCTACCCGCCCGGGGCGCAACGGCGTCGAGCCCGAAGTGGCCCCGGCGCGCAAGATGACCAGGCAAGCGCAAACGGCGCTGGCCGCGGGAACAGCAAGCCCCGGCAGGTTGGAGCGGGTACCGGCACCTCGCCCGGGAACGCCTGCAGAGACCGAGTTCCGGCACAATGTGCTCGGTTCGCCGCTAGACCCGCGCTACACGTTCGGCTCCTTCATCGAGGGACCGTCAAACCGGGTGGCCTTCGCCGCCGCCAAAGCGGTGGCGGAATCGCAGTCGAGCGCGGTGCGCTTCAATCCGCTGTTTCTTCACGCGACGGTGGGACTGGGCAAGACTCACCTGCTGCAGGCGATCGCGGCGGAATCGCTGAAGCAGAATCCGAAGTCGCGTGTAGTCTATCTCACCGCCGAATATTTCATGTGGCGGTTTGCCACCGCGATCCGCGACAACAACGCACTGACGCTGAAGGAACAGCTGCGCGACATCGATCTTCTCATCATCGACGACATGCAGTTCCTGCAAGGCAAGTCGATCCAGCATGAATTCTGCCATCTGATCAACATGCTGCTCGACAGCGCCAAGCAGGTGGTGGTCGCAGCCGACCGGCCGCCGTCGGAACTGGAATCGCTGGAGCCTCGCGTCCGCTCGCGCCTCAACGGCGGCGTCGCGCTCGAAATGTCGGCGCCGGATTTCGCCATGCGGATCGGCATGCTCAAGCTGCGCCTTGCCACCGCCAAGGCCGATGATGCGTCGCTCGACATCTCGGAGGAGATCCTCAACCATGTCGCTCGCACGGTGACCGGCAGCGGGCGCGAACTCGAAGGTGCGTTCAACCAACTCCTGTTCCGCCAGTCGTTTGAACCGCAGATCACAATCGACCGCATCGACGAGATCCTCGGCCACATCTATCGTTCGGGCGAGCCGAAGCGGGTGCGCATCGAGGACATCCAGCGCATCGTCGCGCGCCACTACAATGTGTCGAAGACCGAACTTCTGTCTAACCGTCGCACGCGCACGATCGTCAAGCCGCGGCAGGTCGCAATGTACCTGTCGAAAGTGATGACACCGCGCTCCTTGCCGGAGATCGGACGGCGTTTCGGTGGCCGCGATCACACGACGGTGCTGCATGCCGTGCGCAAGATCGAGGATCTTTCAGGCGTCGACAACACGCTGGCGCAGGAGCTCGAATTGCTGAGAAGACTCATCAACGATCAGGCCTGACCGGCCCGAAAAACAAAAGCGCGTCGCATTTGGATGGCTGCGACGCGCTTGAAATCTTTGTTTTTTATGCATGTCGTTGCCCCACAACCGCTGCGCACTTTTGGGCGACAAGCATTGGCTTGCGGACTTCGCCAGTTTTATCCCCAGAAAGCCCGCGTAACCGGCCCGAACCGGTAGCACGGGCTTGCGCTTACGGGTTTTTTCCTGTCAGTTTGTGCAGATTCTGAGCCTGTTCAGAGCTTTCGCGGGTTGCCGCTTGCCGGAGACCCGCTCATTCATTCAAGCGAGCCTGTTTCGTCATGCGTGTTATCCTGGAACGGTCAAATCTCCTGAAGTCGCTCAACCACGTTCATCGCGTGGTCGAGCGGCGCAACACCATACCGATCCTTTCGAACGTGCTGCTGAGCGCCGAAGGCGCCACCCTCGAAATGAAGGCTACCGACCTCGATCTGGAGGTGACCGAAGCCACGCCCGCCAAGGTTGAGCGCGGCGGGGCGACGACGGTTCCGGCGCATCTGCTCTACGACATCGTGCGCAAGCTCGCCGACGGCGCGGAGGTCATGCTGAAGACCGACGAGGACGGCAACGCCATGACGGTGACCTCGGGCCGCTCAAGCTTCCGTCTCCAGTGCCTGCCGCAATCCGATTTCCCGGAGCTTTCGGCCGGATCGTTCTCGCATATCTTCCGGCTCGATTCGGTCGCGCTCAAGGGCCTGATCGAGAAGACCCAATTCGCCATCTCCACCGAAGAGACGCGCTACTACCTGAACGGCATCTATCTGCACACGCATGACGCCGACGGCAAGCTGAAGCTGCGCTCGGTAGCGACCGACGGCCATCGGCTGGCGCGCGCCGAGATCGACGCGCCGGCAGGATCCGAAGGCATGCCGGGCATCATCATTCCGCGCAAGACGGTCAGCGAGCTGCAAAAGCTTGTCGATGACCCGGACGTCGCCGTGACCACCGAATTGTCCGACACCAAGATCCGTTTCACCATCGGCAGTGTCGTTTTGACCTCGAAGCTGATCGACGGCACCTTCCCGGACTATCAGCGGGTCATCCCCACCGGCAACGACAAGAAGCTGATCATCGACCGCCAGAGTTTCGCCGCCGCCGTCGACCGCGTCTCGACCATTTCGTCCGAACGCGGCCGGGCGGTGAAGCTTTCGATTGGAGAAGGCCAGGTTACGCTTGCGGTCAACAATCCGGATTCGGGCAGCGCCACCGAGGAACTGGCCGCGGACTATTCGTCCGACGCGATCGAAATCGGCTTCAACGCCAAATATCTGCTCGACGTCGCCGCCCAGTTGACCGGCACTGAGGCAAAATTCATGCTGGCGGACGCCGGTTCGCCAACGCTGATCCACGATATGGCCGACGAAACCACACTCTACGTGCTGATGCCGATGCGGGTATAGGCCGGAACGAGGCCATCTTGCTGTCATGACCGGAGTTGCGAAGCAGCCTGAGCACGATCAGCAGACTCGTATAAGTAAGCTGTCACTTACGAATTTCCGCAATTACGCAACGCTGTCGATCGGCCTCGACCCCGGCGCCGTGGTTTTTTCCGGCGACAATGGCGCCGGCAAAACCAACCTGCTGGAAGCGATTTCCCTGCTGACACCGGGTCGCGGTCTGCGCCGTGCACCTTATGCCGACGTGGCGCGTGAAGGCGGCGACGGCGGCTTTGCCATCCATGCCCGGCTCGATGGGCCGGACGGACCGGTCGAGATCGGCACCGGCGTTGCAGGCGGCGATGCCGCCGGCGAGAGCGGCCGGCGGGTGCGGATCAATGGCGCGGCAGCGCGCTCGGCGGAGGACATGCTGGAATGGCTGCGCGTCGTCTGGCTGACACCGGCGATGGATGCATTGTTCACCGGGCCGGCCGCTGACCGCCGGCGCTTTCTCGACCGGCAGGTGCTGGCGATCGATCCCGGCCACGGCCAGCGCGCGCTCGACTACGAAAAAGCGATGCGCGGCCGCAATCGGCTGCTCGCCGAAGGCTCGCGTGACGGCGCCTGGTTCGATGCGATCGAGACGCAAATGGCCGAAACCGGTGTGGCGATTGCCGCGGCGCGTGCCGAACTGGTGCGCCTGCTCGCCGCCATGATCGACAGGCTGCCAAGCGCCGGTCCGTTTCCGCAAGCCGACATCGGCCTGTCGGGTACGTTGGAAAGCGAAGTCGGCACCACCGCGGCTGTCGATGTCGAGGAGCGGTTCCGCCAAGCGCTTGCCGAAGGCCGCGATCGCGACCGCGCCGCCGGGCGCACGCTCGACGGCCCGCACCGTTCGGACCTCGTGGTGCGGCACCGGCCCAAGGCGATGCCGGCCGAACTCTGTTCGACCGGCGAGCAGAAGGCGCTGCTGGTCGGCATGGTCTTGTCGCATGCCCGGCTCACCGGCGAGATGTCGGGCATGACTCCGATCCTGCTGCTCGACGAAATCGCTGCCCATCTCGACAGCGGCCGGCGCGCCGCGCTGTTCTCGATCCTGGAAGAGCTGAATTGCCAGACTTTCATGACCGGGACCGATGCGGCGCTGTTTTCCAGTCTCAAGGGACGCGCGCAGTTCCTGACCGTCGATCACGGCACGGTCGGGCCAACCATTTGACTTCCTTGATATCGTTATCCCAAAAGTGCTGCGTACCCCGATGGCCGAGCCCGAGGGCAGGCTTTTTGGCACCATGCATTGGCGCCTGACAAGGTTTTTCTCCCGCTAAAGCGCGTCGCGTTCGACCGGCCTCATGCGACGCGCTTTAGGTTGTTGTTTTATGCATGTCGTCATCGCAAAACCGCTGCACACTTTTGCGCGACATGCATATATGGTCGGGCGATGATCACCACCGCGCTCACTAACGAAGAACTCGAACGCTACGCCCGCCACATCGTGCTGCCCGAGATCGGCGGCGCCGGCCAGCAGCGACTGAAGCGGGCTCGAGTCCTGGTCATCGGCGCCGGCGGCCTGGGAGCGCCGGTGCTTGAATATCTTGCCGCAGCCGGCGTCGGCACACTCGGCATCGTCGACGACGACAGCGTCTCGCTGTCGAACCTGCAAAGACAGGTGATCCACGGCACCGACGCTGTCGGCATGGCGAAAACCGACAGTGCCAAAGCGGCCATCGCCCGCATCAACCCCAACGTCGCCGTGGAACTGCACAATCTCAGGCTGACGGCGGACAACGCCCCTGCCCTCGTCGCCCGTTATGACATCATCGTCGACGGCTCCGACAATTTCGAAACACGTTATGCAGCGGCCGACGCCTGCGCTGCGGAAAAGCGGCCGCTGGTACATGCCGCCGTCGGCCGCTTCGACGGCTCGGTGACCGTGCTGAAACCGTTCGAGACCGGCGCGGACGGCAGGCCGAATCCAAGCTATCGCGATCTTTTTCCGGAACCGCCGCCACCCGGCCTGGTGCCATCCTGCGCTGTGGCCGGCGTACTTGGCGTGCTGACCGGTGTCGTCGGCACGCTGCAGGCTATGGAGGCGATCAAGCTGATCGCCGGCATTGGCGAGCCGCTGGTCGGCCGGCTGCTGCTTTACGATGCGTTGACAGCGCGCTTCGACACGATCCGCTACAAGAGAAACTAGACCTTGGGCAGCCTGGTTTCCGTCGAGCAGCTTCCGGCCGATTTCGACCGCTGGGACGAGGTGCTGGCGCTGATCATGCGCGCCTTCGCCGCCATGGACGGTGTCATCGCTCCGCCATCCTCGGCGCATCGGCTCACGGTCGAAAATCTCCGGGACAAGGCCCGGCAAGAGACGGGCTTTGCGGCGCTGAAGGACGGCAGGACCGTCGGCTGCGTTTTTGTTCTGGAGCGGGCCAACGATTTCTAAAGCGCGTCGCGTTTGACCGGCCTCATGCGACGCGCTTTAGTTTGTTGTTTTATGCATGTCGTTATCGCAAAACCGCTGCACACTTTTGCGCGACATGCATTATATCGGAAAGCTCGCGGTCGAACCGGACTTTCAGGGACAGGGCATTGCCAGGCAGCTGTTGCAAGCTGTCGAGGACCTCGCCCGCAACCGCGGCAAGCCTGCGATCGAGCTTCAGACGCGGATCGAACTGACCGGGAATCACGCGGCCTTTGCCCGGCTCGGCTTTCGCGAAACGGAACGGACAGCGCACAAAGGCTATGACCGTCCGACCTCGATTACCATCCGCAAGGTGACTTCGTAAGCCTGCGCTAACTTAAGATGGCATCACGTCCGCAGTGGCAGTACGCGATCCGGTGGACGGTGGCCATCGAAGAAGGCGCGGATGTTGATGATCACCTTCTCGCCCATGTCGATCCGGCCTTCGAGCGTCGCCGACCCCATGTGCGGCAACAACACGACCTTGCCCTTGGCGGCGAGCTTCAGCAATTTGCTGTTCAGCGCCGGCTCATGCTCGTAGACATCGAGGCCGGCGCCGGCGATCTTGCCGTCCTGGATCAGCTTGACCAGAGAGTCCTCGTCGATGATGTCGCCGCGCGCTGTGTTGACGATGTAAGCGGACGGTTGCAGAAGCGCCAGCCGCCGCGCCGAAAGCAGGTGGAAGGTCGCCGGCGTC
Source organism: Mesorhizobium sp. WSM4849 (assembly GCF_055811385.1). NCBI lineage: Bacteria > Pseudomonadati > Pseudomonadota > Alphaproteobacteria > Hyphomicrobiales > Phyllobacteriaceae > Mesorhizobium > Mesorhizobium sp. WSM4849. The sequence continues at coordinate 185,914 of NZ_JBVVPW010000001.1, read as the reverse complement.
GACGGACAATTGACCGATATGATGTCCATGCGGGCAAGCATTTGGTCGAGGCTTTCCCAATAAGTCGCCTCCAGCTCGTCCTCGACTGCCGGCAGCACGCGATGGCGGTTGTGATAGTGGATCGACAGGCCAAAGGCCTTGGCCCTTCGGGCGACAGCGGTGCCGATGCGGCCCATGCCGACAATGCCGAGGCGTTTGCCCCAGATACGCCGGCCGAGCATCCAGGTTGGCGACCAGCCGGCCCATTTCTTGTCGCCGGTCAGCACATTGGCGCCTTCCGCAAGCCGCCGCGGCACCGCCAGCATCAGCGCCATGGTCATGTCGGCCGTATCTTCGGTCAGCACGTTCGGCGTATTGGTGACGGTAATGCCCTTCTTCGCTGCTGCCGACACGTCGATCTTGTCGACGCCGTTACCGAAATTGGCGATCAGCTTGAGGTTGTCGCCAGCCTGAGCGATCAGCGCCGCGTCGATTTGATCGGTTATGGTCGGCACCAGCACGTCGGCTTCCTTGACCGCCGCGACCAGTTCCGGCTGCGTCATCGGCCTGTCTTCGACATTCAGCCGGGCGTCGAACAGCTCACGCATGCGGGTCTCGACCGGGTCGGGGAGCTTGCGCGTGATGACGACGAGGGGCCTTTTTCTGCCTACCATTGTTTCCTCGAACCCGACCTCGTTGAGACCTCTTTAACCAAGACAGGCGAAACTGCAGGCCGGTCGCGGTGCCAGTTCTTCATGTAACAAGAGGTTCCGCCGAAGACAAAGAAAAAGGGGCGCCAAGGCCGATGAGCCGGCGCCGAAAGGAATGAAAGTGTCTGGTTTCGCGTCGCTCCGCCTGGCCCTCAGCGCAGCATTTCTCGGCGCTCTCCTTCATTCCTCGCATGTGGCGGCACAGAATGCGGCAGCACCCGCCCAGAGCACAACGCTCGGCCCGAGCGGCCTGCCGCTGCCGCGTTTCGTCAGCCTGAAAGCGGGCCGCGTCAACTCCCGCGTCGGACCAGGCGTCAACTATTCCGTCGACTGGATGTATATGAAGCCCGGCCTGCCGATGGAGATCATCCAGGAATTCGACACCTGGCGTCGTGTGCGCGATGCCGACGGCTCGGAAGGCTGGATCAACCAGTCGCTGCTTTCAGGCCGCCGTACGGCGATCGTGGCTCCCTGGCAGCGGGGCAAAGATGCCCGAGTCAATCTTCTCGGTGACCCGGAAAAGGATGCCAGCATCGTCGCGATCATCGAGCCGGGCGCCATGGGTACGATCAAGTCCTGTGACGGCCAGTGGTGCGAGATGACCTTCAACGGCCACACCGGCTGGCTCGCCCAGTCGCTTGTCTGGGGCGCTTATCCGGGCGAACGGGTCAAGAACTGACTTCTTCTTGTCGGTCGGGATCATGGTCTAGAGGCCGATACTGGCGAGACGGTATCTCGCGGCCTTATGAAGAGCGGATCAACCGGAGCGTTTGGGGCGCAGCCTCACCACGATGTCGACATTGGCGATCTCCATGCCTTCCGGCGGCTCCGGCAGGTTGGAAACCGTGACAGGACCACTGGCGATATCGAAGATCCTGTTTTCGCCTTCAATGTAGAAATGATGGTGATCGGAGGTGTTGGTGTCGAAGTAGGTCTTCGACCCCTCGACGGCCAGGATGCGCAGAAGGCCCGCCCGGGTGAATTGATGAAGAGCGTTGTAGACGGTGGCAAGCGAAACCGGCACGCCGGCGGTGATCGCCTCCTCGTGCAGCTCCTCGGCCGACAGATGGCGGTCGCCTTTGGCAAAAAGCAGATCGGCCAGCGCAATGCGCTGACGCGTCGGCCTCAGGCCAGCTTCGCGAACCCGCTTGTCCACAGAGACATTTTCCTTCCGGCAGCCCAGATCCATCTATCCGTCCAAGCTCAAAGTTTCGCCTCAAGATATGCCCAGAATGGCAAAAAACGAATATTGACCGAAACTGGACACCCCCCGACATATATTCTGTCGCCCGAATACGATCAATAGCGCGCATTGACCCAGGCAGACGGGCGGGTTAAGCGCAAACGCCGGTTTCCGGCCTGAAATAGATTGTGTTAGGAAACCAACGACAAGGGCGCGCTACCGCCCGGACGATTATTGGGGACGGAGATTGATGGCGGTTTCGAAATCCAGCTACGATTACGAGGAACTGCTTGCCTGCGCCCGCGGCGAGCTGTTCGGACCTGGAAACGCCCAGCTCCCCTATCCGCCGATGCTGATGTTCGATCGCATCACCGAAATCAGCGAGACGGGCGGTGCCTTCGACAAGGGCTTCATCCGCGCCGAATTCGACATCAAGCCGGACCTGTGGTTTTTCGCCTGCCATTTCATCGGCAATCCGATCATGCCGGGGTGCCTGGGCCTCGACGCCATGTGGCAACTGACGGGCTTCTATCTCGGCTGGCTCGGCGAGCCGGGCAAGGGCATGGCACTGTCGACCGGCGAAGTGAAATTCAAAGGCATGGTGACGCCGTCGGTCAAGAAGGTGGAATATGGCGTAGACTTCAAGCGCGTGATGCGCGGGCGGCTGGTGCTTGGAATCGCCGATGGCTGGCTGAAGGCGGATGGCGAACCCATATACGCAGCAACGGATCTCAAGGTGGGTCTGTCCAAGCAATCGGCCGCCGCCTAACCGGCGCCTTCACAGCGCCGCGAGTCCGCGGGACGCGCAAGGAAGCTGTAGAACTTTAATTTGCGCATGATCCTGGTCCGACAGGTTTCGGGTTCATGCGCTGGAAGGAGTTGCGAATGAGACGGGTCGTAGTGACGGGCCTCGGCATCGTGTCGTCGATCGGCAACAATGCCAACGAGGTGCAGGCCTCGCTCCACGATGCCAGATCCGGCATCAGCTTCTCCGATTCCTTCGCCGAACACGGCTTCCGCTGCCAGGTCTGGGGGGCGCCGACGCTCGACCCTTCCGCGCTGATCGATCGTCGCGCCATGCGCTTCCTGTCGCAAGGCGCGGCCTGGAACCATGTCGCCATGGACCAGGCTATCGTGGACGCTGGACTGGGCGAAAACGACATCACCAATGAGCGCACCGGCATCGTCATGGGATCGGGCGGACCGTCGACCCGAACCATCGTCGAAGCCGCTGAAACCACGCTCAAAAACGGCAGCCCCAAGCGCATTGGTCCGTTTGCGGTGCCGAAGGCGATGTCGTCGACCGCTTCGGCGACGCTCGCAACCTGGTTCAAGATCCACGGCGTCAACTATTCGATCTCTTCGGCCTGCTCGACCTCGGCGCATTGCATCGGCAATGGCTACGAACTGATCCAGTGGGGCAAGCAGGACATGGTCTTTGCCGGCGGCCATGAGGACCTCGACTGGACGATGTCGGACCTGTTCGACGCGATGGGCGCCATGTCCTCCAAGTTCAACGACCGGGCATCGGCCGCCTCGCGCGCCTATGACGTCGATCGTGACGGCTTCGTCATTGCCGGCGGCGCCGGCGTGCTGGTGCTAGAAGAGCTCGAGCACGCCAAGGCGCGCGGCGCAAAGATCTACGCCGAGGTCGTCGGCTATGGCGCGACCTCCGACGGCTACGACATGGTGGCGCCCTCGGGCGAAGGCGCGGTGCGCTGCATGCGGCAGGCGCTGGCGACCGTTTCTTCGCCGGTCGACTACATCAACACGCACGGCACCTCGACGCCGGTCGGCGACTCCAGGGAAATGGGCGCAATCCGCGAGGTGTTCGGCGACAAGATGCCTTTCATCACCTCGACGAAATCACTGACCGGCCATTCGCTGGGTGCGGCCGGCGTGCAGGAATCGATCTACTCGATCCTGATGATGCAAGGCGGCTTCATCGGCGAGAGCGCCCACATCGAGCAGCTCGATCCGGAATTCGAGGGCATGCCCATCGTGCGAGAGCGCATCGACGATGCCAGGATCGACACCGTTTTGTCCAATTCGTTCGGTTTCGGCGGCACCAACGCAACGCTGATTTTCCAGCGCTATTCCGCATAAGGATTGCCGACCATGGACGGATTGATGAAAGGCAAGCGCGGGCTTGTCATGGGTGTCGCCAACGACCATTCGATCGCCTGGGGCATCGCCCGGAAACTGTCCGAACATGGGGCAGAACTCGCCTTCACTTTTCAGGGCGAAGCCTTCGGGCGCCGGGTCAAGCCGCTCGCCGACAAGCTCGGCTCCTCGCTGGTCGTGCCTTGCGACGTCGAGGACAGCGCATCGGTTGCCGCTACCTTCGAGACCTTGGGCGAGGCCTGGGGCGGGCTGGACTTCGTCGTCCACGCCATCGGCTTTTCCGACAAGAACGAGCTGAAGGGCCTTTACGCCGACACCAGCCGCGACAATTTCGTCCGCACCATGGTCATCTCCTGCTACTCCTTCACCGAGGTCGCCCGTCATGCCGCCGCGCTGATGAAGGGCAGCGGCTCGATGATCACGCTGACCTATGCCGGTTCCGTCCGTGTCATGCCGAACTACAACGTCATGGGCGTCGCCAAGGCCGGTCTGGAAGCCAGCGTCCGCTATCTCGCCAACGACTACGGCCCGCGCGGCATCAGGGTGAATGGCATATCGGCCGGTCCGGTGCGGACATTGGCGGGCGCCGGGATTTCCGATGCACGCCACATGTTTTCCTACCAGCAGCGCAACTCGCCGCTGCGCCGTACGGTGACCATCGACGAAGTCGGCGGTTCCGCGCTCTACCTCCTGTCCGACCTGTCGTCGGGCGTCACCGGCGAAATCCACTATGTCGATTCCGGCTACCACATCGTCTCGATGCCGACGCTCGACGAGTTGAAACGGACCGACAACGGACGAGAGTAATTTCGGCCTTTAGAAGTTGCCTTGATCCCCGTGAACGCCGCCTCAGCGGCGCGCCGCGAGAACCTTGAACATGCCGTCGCGGGCGATCTCGGCATGGCTGGAGAAGGCGGCCGCCAGCACCGGCTCGTAGGGAAGCTGACGGTTCGCCACCATGAACAGCCGCCCACCCGGCTTCAGCGCCTTTGCCGCGGCGCGGATCATGCCGGCACCGATCTCCGGCTCGGCCGCCCGGCTGCGATGGAAGGGCGGGTTCATGACGATGGCGTCATAGCGCCGCTCGACCGGCTCGCTCAAAAGATCGATCCAGAAGAAACCCGGTTCCGCCGCTGTATTGCCGATATTGCCTTTCGCCGCCTCCAGCGCATCGAACTCGGCCTCGTAGAGATCGAGCGCCGATATGCCAGGTGAGCAGGCGGCGACCTCGGCCGCCACATAGCCCCAGCCGGCACAGAAATCGGCAACGCTGCCACGCAGGTCGCCGGGCAGATTGTCGACCAGCAATTTCGAACCTGTATCGATCTTGTCGAAAGAGAACATGCCTGGCGCGGTGCGGAACCGGGCCTCGAGCAGAAGGGTTGGATTGGCGGCGCGAAGCGCTGCCGCGATCGCAGCATCGGCAGGTCGGTGGAACCAGAAGGCGATGCCGTGATGTTTCGGCAAATGGCCGTCGAGCGGCACAAGCTCGCCGATGCGCTTGCGCAGGCTGGCAATGCCATCGTCCTTGGCGCCGGCAACGATAATCGATCCGCCCGGCCTCACACGCTCAATCGCCTCAGCGATGTGCAATTCGTTTTGCCCGCGATGACGGCCGGCAAGCACCAGGGCCGCATCGAAACCTTCGCCTTCCGGGCGCGGCGTGACCGTGAAGCCCGACCCCTGCAGCGCGCGAAAATGCGGGCGGAAGCCTTGCACCAGATGCAGTGCCGCATCGAAACCTTCGGGCAGGCGGAAGCCGGGTTCAGCGCGGAGAAAGAGGACACGCTCGCCCTTACGCGGCAGGGGGACAGCCTCGGCCTCGAACGGATGGAACAGTGTCTTCAGCGGCTCGGCGGACATTCTTCGATCTCGAAATGCAGCTGGCTTGTCTAGAAAATGAAAACGGGCGCGACCTGTCGGCGCGCCCGTTTCGACTGTATCGCTTCGCATCGGCCCGAATCGGAATCGATTTCGGAAAGCACAATGCGAACATTCAAAGCCTTAGAGCGTACTATGTGCGTCCATTTTGGACGCACGTCGCTCTAAATCGCTCAGGCGGCGTCTTCTTCGCCTTCGGCCTTCTTGTCGCGGGCGATTTCCTTGCCCGTGGCCTGGTCGACGACCTTCATCGACAGGCGGACCTTGCCGCGTTCGTCGAAGCCCATCAGCTTGACCCAGACCTTGTCGCCTTCCTTGACGACGTCGGAGGTCTTGGCGACGCGATCGGTAGCGAGCTGCGAGATGTGGACGAGGCCGTCACGCGGACCGAAGAAGTTGACGAAAGCGCCGAAGTCGGCGGTCTTGACGACCGTGCCCTCGTAGATTTCGCCGACTTCCGGCTCGGCGACGATGGTGTGGATCCACTTCTTCGCCGCCTCGATCTCCTTGGCATTGGACGAAGCGATCTTGACCGTGCCGTCGTCCTCGATGTTGATCTTGGCGCCGGTCTTTTCGACGATCTCGCGGATGACCTTGCCGCCCGAGCCGATCACGTCGCGGATCTTGTCGGTCGGGATGTGCATGACCTCGATGCGCGGCGCGAATTCGCCGAGTTCGGCACGCGCGCCGGACAGCGCATGGCCCATTTCGCCGAGGATATGCTGGCGGCCGTCCTTGGCCTGGTCCAGCGCGATCTTCATGATCTCCTCGGTGATGCCCTCGATCTTGATGTCCATCTGCAGCGAGGTGATGCCGTTGGCGGTGCCGGCAACCTTGAAGTCCATGTCGCCGAGATGATCCTCGTCGCCGAGAATGTCGGAGAGCACCGCGAAGCGCTCGCCTTCCTTGATGAGACCCATGGCAATGCCGGCGACCGGCTTGGCCAGCGGAACACCGGCATCCATCAGCGCCAGCGAGGTGCCGCAGACGGTGGCCATCGACGACGAACCGTTGGACTCGGTGATCTCCGAGACGACGCGCAGCGTGTAGGGGAACTGGTCTGATGTCGGCAGCATCGGGCGAATCGCGCGCCAGGCCAGCTTGCCGTGACCGATTTCGCGGCGGCCGGGCGAACCCATGCGACCGGTTTCGCCGACCGAATAGGGAGGGAAGTTGTAGTGAAGGAGGAACTTCTCCTTGTACATGCCGGTCAGCGAATCGACATACTGCTCGTCCTCGCCGGTGCCGAGCGTGGCGACGACCAGCGCCTGGGTCTCGCCGCGGGTGAACAGCGCCGAGCCGTGGGTACGCGGCAGGACGCCGACTTCGGAGACGATCTTGCGGACCGTCTTCAGATCGCGGCCGTCGATGCGCGAACCGGTGTCGAGGATGTTCCAGCGCACGACCTTGGCCTGGAGCTCCTTGAACACGGTGCCGATCTGTTCGGACGTGTATTTTGCTTCCTCGCCTTCGGCGGGTGCGAACGCAGCCTTGACCTTCGCCTTTACGGCGTCGACGGCGGCATAGCGCTTCTGCTTGTCGGTGATCTTGTAGGCATCGCGAAGCTCGCCTTCGACGATCTTCAGCATCTCCGCTTCAAGCGCCGAATAGTCCGGCGCGGTGAAATCGCGCGGATCCTTGGCGGCGACCTCGGCCAGCTTGATGATCGCGTCGATCACCGGCTGGAAGCCGCGATGGCCGAACATAACGGCGCCGAGCATCAGGTCCTCGCCGAGTTCTTTGGCTTCGGACTCGACCATCAGCACGGCGTCGGAGGTGCCGGCGACGATCAGGTCAAGCTTGGATTCCTGCATCTCGTCGACATGCGGATTGAGCACATATTCGCCGTTGATGTAACCGACGCGGGCGCCGCCGATCGGACCCATGAAAGGGACGCCGGACAGTGTCAAGGCCGCCGAGGTGGCGACGATCGACAGGATGTCCGGGTCGTTTTCGAGATCATGCTGGACGACGGTGACAACGATCTGCGTGTCGTTCTTGTAACCGTCAGCGAAGAGCGGGCGGATCGGACGGTCGATAAGGCGGGAAACCAGCGTTTCCTTTTCGCTCGGACGACCTTCGCGCTTGAAATAGCCGCCCGGGATCTTGCCGGCGGCATAGGTCTTTTCCTGATAGTTGACGGTCAGCGGGAAGAAATCGAGGCCGGGCTTCGGTTCCTTCATCGAAACGACGGTGGCGAGAACCTTGGTTTCGCCGTAGGTGGCGAGCACCGCGCCGTCAGCCTGGCGCGCAATCTTGCCGGTTTCGAGGATGAGCGGGCGGCCGCCCCATTCGATTTCCACTTTGTGGTGATTGAACATGTCTTGTCCTTCATATGCGGAAAGGGCCGCGCCGTTTCACCGTGCGCGAGTGCCCCTTTCCCTTGGCTTCGTTTCTCGGGCAGCCACGGGCAAGACAACGGGAAGCTCGGGTAAATCCGGCGCGGTGCCGGGCGAGCGTCCTGCAATCCTGCCCCATGACCGTCCATGGGCGGTTTCGAATGGCCCTGTGCTATCTCGAAACCGGGTCTGGCCAATCGATCCGACTGGCCTTGCGCATGACCCCGAAAACCGCGGCTCTCGGAAAATGCCTTGCGCAAATTCAAAGTTTCAGAGCGTCCAAATCGTTGCGCGGCGCTCTACTTCCTTCATTAGAGCAATGGACTGCTCCAATGCGCGACCGGCGGGCCCTCGAAAGAACCCGCCGGTCAATTCGTCAACGGCGCAGACCGAGCTTCTCGATCAGCGTCTGATAGCGCGCGTCATCCTTGCGCTTGAGATAATCAAGCAGGCTGCGGCGCTGGGAGACGAGAGCGAGCAGACCACGGCGGGAATGGTTATCCTTCTTGTGGTCCTTGAAATGGTCGGTCAGGTTCTTGATGCGCTCGGAAAGGATGGCCACCTGGACTTCCGGGGACCCGGTATCGCCCTTGGCGGTTGCGAATTCACCCATCAATTCCTTCTTGCGCTCGGCAGTAATCGACATCGTGTTTTTCCTTATCTGTTTGAGGAAACGGGACGCCCTCGGCCGGGATGTCGTCCAGCAGGGGCCGGTACAAGCAACGTGTCATTGCACGATGCTGCGGCGCATATAGTGCAATTCAGGCAAAAACACCAGCCCAATTCACAAGCCGGCTTTTGGCTGCACAAACGAAGATTTGTTTTCGGCTAAAGCCACTTCTTCCATCTGAAGAAAGCGATAAGCCCGAGCGCGACAACGGCCATGAACACGAGCGCCGCCGGATATCCGTATTGGGCCTTCAGCTCCGGCATGTTCCATGGCGAGGTTTCGGGATCGAAGTTCATGCCCCACACGCCAGCGAGAAAGGTGAGCGGGATGAAGATCACCGAGACGATCGTCAGATAGCTGATGACATCGCTGGTGCGCGCCTGGCTCAGCGACAGATGCATCTCGATCAGACCGGTCAGCATGTCGCGCTGGGTTTCGACCAGTTCGATGAGCCGAAGCGAGTGATCGAGCGTGTCGTTGAGGAAGATCTTGGTCTCGGGCTTCACATAGGGCACGTCGTTGCGGATCAGCGTCGCCAGCGCATCGCGCATCGGCCAAAGCACCCCCTTCAGCACATTGGCGTCGCGCCGCAACTCGTGAAGCCGCCGCATCTGGTGCTTGTCCGCCGCGCGCAGCATCTGATCCTCGATGCTGTCGACCAATTCGCCGGCAGTCTCGATCGGCGGGAAATAGCTGTCGACAATGGCGTCGATCAGCGCATAGGCGAGATAGTCAGCGCCGCGTGCGCGCAGCCGGTTGGGCATCGAGCTTGCGATGCGCTTGCGCACGGGATCGAACGGATCGCCTTCGCGCTCCTGGAAGGTGACGACGAAGTTCCTGCCGAAAAAGACCGCGATCTGCTCGTAACGATGCGCGGTGACGTCGTCGATCATCCTGACGACGACGAAGGCATGGTCCTCGAAGAAATCCACCTTCGGCCGCTGGCCAGTGTTGACGACGTCTTCCAGCGCCAGCGGATGCAGGCTGAAAATCCGGCCGATCTCCTCGATCAGCGGGATGTTGGCGAGACCGGTACAATCGAGCCAAATGACCGGCCATGTGTCGCAATGAGCGTTGACGTCGTCGATGCTGGCATTTTCGATTGTCTCGAATTTGTCGGGCGACATCAGCGTCAGTCGCAGTTCGCTGCGCCGCGCCGCCGGGTCGGCGATCAGCGTGCCCGGTGATGCGCCGACCGGCGGCCGCCGCGCTGTCACCGGCGCCCGCTTCTTGATCGTCTCGGCCTTTGCCATGTGCCCCTCGGATGTTACGTCTGATCGAGATTAGACGACGGGACTCACCCGGCAAAGACCCGCTTCGGCTTGAACATGCCTTGTTCGACGGCGCCGATGGCGACCAGCTTGCCGCGCGCCGTAGCGCAGGCTTCCTCGGCTTCCACCGGCGCGTCGCGGCCACGGATGATGACCGGATTGCCGAGGCGGATTTTTGTTGCAGCGTCGTCGCTGATCGCGATTTGCGGCAGGCAGTCGAGCGCGGCCGATGTGTCGACCAGAAGCGCATCGATGGCGTCGAAATCGACCGGCACCGTGTCCGCTGAATCCGAACGTTCATCGCCCTGTTCGCCGAATCGAGCGGCTTCCAGCTCGGCGATGGTGACGAAGTCTTCCTGCGTGAACGGCTCGACCTCGATCCGGCGCAGTTCGGCGATATGACCGAAACAGCCGAGGTCGCGGCCCATGTCGCGGGCCAGCGAGCGCACATAGGTGCCCTTACCGCATTCGACCTCGAAAATGGTGCGATCCGCACTGTGCTCAATCAGGTCGAGACGGCCGATCTCGACCTCCCGCGCCGGGATGTCGACCGTCGCGCCGTCGCGGGCAAGGTCATAGGCGCGCTCGCCTGCGATCTTGATGGCCGAAAATTGCGGCGGTGTCTGCATGATGATGCCGGTGTATTTCGGCATCAGCAAAAGCACATCGGCTTCTGCCGGACGCTGGTCGGAGCTTTTCGTCACCGGCCCTTCGAGGTCATCGGTCGAACGCTCCTCACCCCAGGCAACCGTGAAGCGGTAGACCTTGGCGCCATCCTGGACATAGGGCACGGTCTTGGTCGCTTCGCCGAGCGCAATCGGCAGCATGCCGGAAGCGAGCGGGTCGAGCGTGCCAGCATGGCCGGCCTTTTCCGCCTGGAACAACCATTTGATCTTGGAGACGGCTTCGGTCGAGCCCATGCCGACGGGCTTGTCCAGCACCAGCCAGCCGGAGATCGGCCGGCCCTTCTTCTTGCCGCGACGCGCCACTATTCTTCGTCCTTGTCGCTGTGTTTATTCTGGTCGCCGGGGCCGAGATCGCGCGCCACTTCGGGCGAGTGCAACAATTCGTTGATCTTCTGGAAATTGTCGTAGCTGGTGTCGAGCCGGAAGCGGAATTCCGGCATGTACTTCATCTGCCGGAGCGCGCCGGAAACGCGGCCGCGGATGAATTTCGCATGCTTGTTGAGCGCTTCGACCACCGCATCGGCATCGCCAGCGCCGAGCGGCGAGACGAAGGCGGTGGCGATCTTCAGATCGGGCGACATGCGCACCTCCGAGACCGAAACCACGGCGTTCTCGACCAGCGGATCGATGATCTCGCCGCGTTGCAAGGTTTCCGACAGCGCATGGCGCACCTGCTCGCCGACGCGAAGCATGCGCTGGGATGGACCTGACGTGGTTGAACGGGGCATTTTTCTCTATCCTGAAATCGTGAGGCACGGGATGGGACCGCGCCGCATGTCTCATATGCTTTGGGCGGCAGCCTTTCGACCACCGCCCGGTCTCAGTAGATGCTCGAACTCAAGTTGCTCGAAACTCAGAGCGTCCTGGTCACCATCTCGACGCGGAAGCACTCGATGACGTCGCCGACGCGCATGTCTTCGTAGTTCTGGAAGGCCATGCCGCATTCCTGGCCGCCCGGGACTTCCGCGACTTCGTCCTTGAAGCGCTTCAGGGTCTTCAGCGTGCCTTCGTGGATGACGACGTTGTCGCGGATCAGGCGAACGCCCGCACCGCGCTCGACCTTGCCTTCGGTGACACGGCAGCCGGCGATCTTGCCGACCTTGGTGATGTCGAAGATCTCGAGGATCTCCGCATTGCCGATGAAGGTCTCGCGACGCTCCGGCGAAAGCAGGCCGGAGAGCGCCGCCTTCACGTCATCCACGAGGTTGTAGATGATCGAGTAGTAGCGGATCTCGATGCCTGCCGCCGCGGCAGCAGCACGCGCCTGCACATTGGCTCGGACGTTGAAGCCGATGATCGCGGCACCCGAGGTTTCCGCCAGCGACACATCGCTTTCGGTGATGCCGCCGGCGCCCGCATGAACGATGCGCGCACGCACCTCGTCGGTGCCGAGCTTGTCCAGGGCCGCGCTGATCGCTTCGATCGAGCCCTGCACGTCGCCCTTGATGACCAGCGGGAATTCCTTCAGGCCGCTCGTCTGCAGTTGCGACATCATCTGTTCGAGCGAGCCGCGCTGGCCGGCATGCTTGGCCACCGCCTTCTCACGCGCCAGACGCTGGCGGTATTCGGTGATCTCGCGGGCGCGGGCTTCGTTGTTGACCACCGCGAAGCGGTCGCCGGCCTGCGGGGTTCCCTGCAGACCGAGCACCTCGACCGGCATCGCCGGCGGCGCTTCCTTGATCTGCCCGCCGCGGTCGTTGACCAGCGCGCGCACCCGGCCCCATTCGTTGCCGGCAACGAGGATATCGCCAGGCATCAGCGTGCCGGTCTGGACCAGCACGGTGGCGACGGGGCCGCGGCCCTTGTCGAGCTGGGCTTCGATGACGACGCCCTCGGCGGTGCGGTCCGGATTGGCCTTCAGGTCGAGGATTTCGGCCTGCAGCAGGATCGCTTCGAGCAGCTTGTCCAGATTGGTACCCTTGGTCGCCGACACTTCGACGTCCAGCACCTCGCCGCCCATCGATTCGACGAAGACTTCGTGGCGCAGCAGTTCCGAGCGCACCTTCTGCGGGTCGGCATCATGCTTGTCGATCTTGTTGATCGCCACGATGATCGGAACGCCGGCCGCCTTGGCATGGCTGATCGATTCGATCGTCTGCGGCATCACGCTGTCGTCGGCCGCCACCACGAGGATGGCGATGTCGGTCGCCTGGGCGCCGCGGGCGCGCATCGCCGTGAAGGCGGCGTGGCCGGGCGTGTCGATGAAGGTGACCTTGTGACCGTTCTTCTCGACCTGATAGGCGCCGATATGCTGGGTGATGCCGCCGGCCTCGCCGGACACGACATTGGCATTGCGGATGGCATCGAGCAGCGACGTCTTGCCGTGGTCGACATGGCCCATGATGGTCACCACCGGCGGACGCGGCTCGAGATCTTCGGGACGATCGGCGATGTTGAACAGGCCTTCCTCGATGTCGGACTCGGCGACGCGGCGAACCGTGTGGCCGAATTCGGTGGCGACCAGCTCGGCCGTGTCGGCGTCGATGACGTCGCCCGGCTTCAGGATCTGGCCCTGTTTCATGAAGAACTTGACCACATCGACGGCGCGCTCGGACATGCGCTGCGCCAGCTCCTGGATGGTGATGGTTTCGGGCAGTATCACTTCGCGCATGACTTTCTCGCGCGGTTCATTATGCAGCGCGCGCTTGAATTTCTCCTGGCGCCGACGCATCGACGACAGCGAACGCGCTCGCGCATCCTCATCGGAAAGTGCGGCATTCAGCGTCAGCTTGCCGCGGCGGCGATCTTCCTCGCCCTTGGTCGGCTTGGCCGGTCGCGCCACTTCGGGCGTGACCGGACGGCGCACCGGCGCTCCGGCGCCAGTGCGCTTCGGCTTGACGTCCTCGTCGTCGACCGTCGCCAGTTCGGCAGCCAGCGGCGCGCGGCGGCGCGCCTCTTCCTCGGCACGCCGGCGGGACTCCGCTTCGGCCTGCAGCCGGGCTTCTTCCTCGGCCTGGCGGCGCGCGGATTCCTCGCGCTCGCGACGGCGGCGCTCTTCATCCTCGGCGCGGCGCTTGGCCTCGTCGATGGCGCGCTGGCGATCCTCGACGTCGCGCACCTTCGAGCCCTCAAGAGCCCGGCGGCGCGCCTCCATCTCATTGCGCGACAATTCGTTCAGCACCATGCCGCCGCGTTCGACAGGCGGCAGAGGCGGCGGCGCCTTGGGCGCCTCCTGCACAACGGGCGCTGCCGCGACCGGCGCCTTCGGCGTGAAGACGGACGGGGCAGCGGCCGGCTCCGGCTTGTCACCGGGCAGCGAGAACTTGCGCTTCTTGGTCTCGACCACGACCGCCTTGGTGCGGCCATGCGAGAAGCTCTGGCGCACGGTGCCCTGTTCCGTACCGGGGCGCTTCAGCGTCAAAGTCTTCTTCGGCGTAACACTCAACGTCTTGTCGTCGCCCGATTTCGTATCGTTCATTCCATATCCTCTGCGGCATCATCTTCGTCAGCAACGGCCGCAAGCATTGCCAGATCGTCCGGGGAACCGCCCCGATATCGGTCGAGCGCAACCATGCGCTTCTGGACCGCCCTGCCCGCGTCTCCCGCGAGAACGGCAGCATGTATCACATTTGTACCCCCCAATGCCAAGCTCAACTCGGCCTCGGAGAAAAGTTTGTAGGCAGGGATGGCGGGGCCGCCAAGGTGGACGGTTGCCCGTCGCGCCTGGCTGATCTTGCGGACGCCGTCATCTGACGCCTCGGTCGCATGCAACACGAAAAGCGCCAGCCCACCACGCACCGCGCTCTCGACCTTGGTGGCGCCGAGCGCGATCGCGCCTGCCTTGCGGGCAAGACCGAGCATGCCCAGAGCGGATCTGGAAAGCAGCCCGTCGACCATGCCGCCGAGATCGGTCGCCACGGTCACCTGCGCCTTGAAGGCGCGAGCGAACAGGTTTTTCGCTGCCGCCTTGTCGATATGTAGGCGGTCGGCCGTCACCCAGCAACCGCGGCCGGGCAGGTTTTTCTTGATATCCGGAACGACGGCCGAATCCGGGCCGACGACGAAACGGATCAATTCATCCGGTTCGGCTTGTCTGCGCGTGACGATGCAAGTGCGATCGTTCATCTCGTCCAAGGGCGGGTTGTGTGCGATGCGGTTTCACCTCACGCACCAACGGCTTCGTCAGCCGTCACGTCTTCGGCTGCAAGCTCGTCTTCGGTGATCCAGCCGGCCTTGAGGCGGGCGGCCAGAACCATCTGCTCGGCATCGGCACGCGACACGCCGTGACTGGCGAGCACGCCGGGGAACACCTTCGTCTCGCCGTCCTTGCGTTCCTTCCAGCCGGTCAGGTCATCGGCCGCATAGCCGGCGAAATCCTCGATCGTCTTCACGCCGTCCTCGCCGAGTGTCACCATCATGGCGGTGGTCACGCCGGGAATCTCACGCAGCTCGTCCTTGACGCCCAGCGCCTTGCGCTTCTCGTCATGCTCGGCTTCGATCTTCTCCAGATACTCGCGGGCGCGGGCCTGGATTTCCGAGGCGGTGTCCTCGTCGAAGCCGTCGATCGACGCGATCTCGTCAGCATCGACATAGGCGACTTCCTCGACGCTGGTGAAGCCTTCGGAGGCGAGCACCTGGCCGACCATCTCGTCGACGTTGAGCGCATCCATGAACAGAGCCGAGCGTTCGACGAACTCCTTCTGGCGGCGCTCGCTCTCTTCCTGCTCGGTCAGGATGTCGATATCCCAGCCGGTGAGCTGCGAGGCGAGCCGGACATTCTGGCCGCGGCGGCCGATGGCCAGCGACAGCTGGTCGTCCGGCACCACGACCTCGATGCGTTCGGCGTCCTCGTCGAGCACGACCTTGGCGACTTCCGCCGGCTGCAGCGCGTTGACGATGAAGGAAGCGGCCGAAGGCGACCACGGAATGATGTCGATCTTCTCGCCCTGCAATTCGCCGACCACTGCCTGAACGCGGCTGCCGCGCATGCCGACGCAGGCGCCGACCGGATCGATGGAACTGTCACGCGAGATGACGGCGATCTTGGCGCGCGAACCCGGATCGCGGGCGACCGACTTG
The DNA here is from genome assembly GCF_055811385.1 of Mesorhizobium sp. WSM4849. Classification (NCBI taxonomy): domain Bacteria; kingdom Pseudomonadati; phylum Pseudomonadota; class Alphaproteobacteria; order Hyphomicrobiales; family Phyllobacteriaceae; genus Mesorhizobium; species Mesorhizobium sp. WSM4849. The sequence goes on along the minus strand of NZ_JBVVPW010000001.1, from coordinate 170,052 downwards.
ATCTCGATGATGCCGTCGTAGATTTCCGGCACTTCCATGGTGAACAGCTTCGCCATGAACTGCGGATGGGTGCGCGACAGGAATATCTGTGGACCGCGCTGCTCGCGGCGCACGTCATAGACATAGGCGCGGACGCGATCGCCATATTTGTAGTTTTCGCGCGGGATCAGCTCGTCGCGGCGGATGATCGCCTCGCCGCGGCCGAGATCGACGATGACATTGCCGTATTCAACGCGCTTGACGGTGCCGTTGACGATCTCGCCGATGCGGTCCTTGTACTCGTCATATTGGCGATCACGCTCGGCCTCGCGCACCTTCTGCACGATGACCTGCTTGGCCGACTGGGCGGCGATGCGGCCGAAATCCATCGGCGGCAGCTGTTCGGCAATGAAGTCGCCGAGCTGGGCGTCGGGATTGCGCTCGCGCGCCGAGGAAATGGCGATCTGCGTCGCATAGTCGTCGACCTTCTCGACCACCTCCATCAGCCGCTGCAGCTTCATCTCGCCGGTATTCGGATTGATGTCGGCACGGATGTTGGTTTCCTGGCCATAGCGCGAGCGCGCCGCCTTCTGGATCGCATCGGCCATGGCGGCGATGACGATCGACTTGTCGATCGACTTTTCACGCGCGACCGCATCGGCGATCTGCAGCAGTTCAAGCCTGTTGGCGCTTACAACCATCGTTTTTCTCCCGAGCTTGTTGCCGAGCCTTGCGCCCGGCAGCCCAATCACATTTCCTGTTCGGTTTCATCTTCCGCGCCCGCTTCTACGCCCTCTGGCGCGTCTTCGGGTTCGCCGCGGCGCTTCTTAGCTTCCTTGCGCGCCCTGTTGTCCTTCGACAGTGCGTCGCGGATAAGGTCGTCGGTCAGGATCAGCCGTGCTTCGGCAATCGCATCGTAGGGCACACGCACCGTCGGCTGTTCGCCATAGGCCGCCTTGTCGCGCTCGATCAGCACGCCGTCCGCGTCGCTCTCGGCGATCTTGCCCTTGAAGCGCTTGCGGTCGGCGACAAGGACCGAGGTTTCCATCTTCACCAGATGACCCGTCCAGGTCGCGAAATCCGACTTACGGACCAGCGGCCGGTCGATACCCGGCGACGACACTTCGAGATGATATGCCTTTTCGATCGGATCATCGACATCGAGCGCAGGCGACACCGCCCGGCTGACCTCTTCGCAATCCTCGACGGTCATGGTGCCGTCCTCGCGCTCGGCCATGATCTGCAGCGTCAGCCCGTTCTGGCCCGTCAGATGCACCCTGACAAGGCGGAAGCCGATGGCACGCAGCACCGGCTGCACGATCAGCGCGATGCGCGCATCGATGCCGCTTTCGCGGATGATGCGGTCGTCGCCGTCGGTTGCCGTTGCCGTCATTCGATTCCTGTGGCTTCATTGGCGGTCGGAAGGTAACAAAAAAGAGCGGGACCGGGTGGACCCACTCTTCGCCATACCGACCAAGAATTTGAGCTTGATATAGACGATCGCGGCCGTCGTTTCAAGTCCGTATGCAGGGCCGGGCGAAACTGCCGGCGGCGGCAGCCTTGCACAGGGCGCATGGCGGCCATGCGGCGACGTCCCTGTGATATCAGGCAATACGCGCCTATCTATGTTGCGCTGCACAAATCCAATCACGCATAGCAGCAGGCGAAAGGGCATAATCATGACCAACCGCAAGGTTTTCTCGGCCATCGGCGATTTCTTCACCGTGTTCGGCAGCGCCGTCGCCGCTTCGCACGCCGTCGAAGCCGGCCGCAAGCCGCGCGCGCACGATCTGCGCAATCTCGGCATGGATCCGGCCGCCTTCCACAAGATCGGCCGCTTCTAAGACCGGCGACCGCAGGGCGAGGACATCTTTGGTCCTCGTCGAAGGCAAAGCGCGCGATGCGCGATGCTTAACGAAATATGCCTATCATCGGACGAAGGTGAGATAGGCCGGCCGCCGGCCTTCGCGAATGGCCTTGGCCTCGTAGCGGGTACCCGGCCAACCCTCATAGGGCCGCTGCCAGTCGGCTGCCTCTTCAGCCTGCCACGCAAACGCATCATGTGCCCGGCAGTGCAGCAGCGTCCAGTTCACATAGCTGTCGATATCGGACGCAAAGCGGAATTTTCCGCCTGACTTCAGCACGCGCGCGAAACGGTCGAGATTGACCGGACTGACGAAGCGGCGCTTCCAGTGTTTCTTCTTCGGCCAGGGATCGGGATAGAGCAGGTCGATGCCGTCGAGCGAGGCTTGCGGGAGCCAGTCGAGCAGGCGTGTGGCGTCGTCGTCATAGACCCGAAGATTGGCAAGCGGCCGTTCCCTGACCGCCATCATCAGCTTGGCCATGCCGTTGACGAAAGGCTCGACGCCGACAAAACCGGTCTCAGGAGCCGCCGTCGCCCGATGCAGCAGGTGCTCGCCTCCGCCGAAACCAATTTCGAGATGAATGGCGCGGACATCGGCTTCGAACAGGCTGCGCAATTCGGCCGGCGGTCCAGCCGTCAGATCGAGCCGGTAGGTGCTGAAGCCGCTTTCCAGTGCCGCTGCCTGCTGCGGACGGATGGTCTTGCCGCGCCGGCGACCGAAAAATGCTTCGGTCGCACGGCTTGGCCGGTCTTTCGGATCCATGGACGCCGCGGCTAGGCCGCGACTGCTTCGGCGGGCGCTTCGGCGAGTGCATCCTTGAGCGCCTTGGCGAGGTCGGTCTTTTCCCAGGAGAAGGACCCGTCGCGGCCGGCCTTGCGGCCGAAATGGCCATAAGACGACGTCTTGGCGTAAATCGGCTTGTTGAGATCGAGGTGACGGCGGATGCCGGACGGCGACAGGTCCATCACGGTGCGCAGCGCCTGCTCGAGGTTTGCCTCATCGACCTTGCCGGTGCCGTGCAGGTCGACATAGACCGACAGCGGCTGGGCGACGCCAATGGCATAGGAAAGCTGAATGGTGCAGCGATCGGCGAGCTTGGCGGCTACCACGTTCTTGGCGAGGTAGCGTGCCGCATAGGCTGCGGAACGGTCGACCTTGGTGGTGTCCTTGCCGGAAAAAGCACCGCCGCCATGGGGTGCAGCACCGCCGTAAGTGTCGACGATGATCTTGCGCCCGGTCAGGCCGGCGTCGCCGTCTGGCCCGCCGATGACGAATTTGCCCGTCGGGTTGATGTACCAGTTGCAGCTGTCGGCGATCTTCAACTCTCCCAGCGCCTCGCGGATATAGGGTTCGACGACGTTGCGGACCTTCTTCGAATCCCAGCTGGCGTCGAGATGCTGGGTGGACAGCACGATTTGCGTCACTTCCGCCGCCTTGCCGTCGACATAGCGGACGGTGACCTGGCTCTTGGCGTCCGGCCCGAGCCGGCCGGCATCGCCGTTGCCCTCATGGCGCGCGGCGGCCAGCAATTCGAGGATCTTGTGGCTGTAGTAGATTGGTGCCGGCATCAGATCCGGCGTCTCGCGGCAGGCATAGCCGAACATGATGCCCTGGTCGCCGGCCCCTTCCTCGCCTTGCCGGTCGGAGGCATTGTCGACGCCCTGGCCGATATCCGGCGACTGGCCGTGCAGCAGAACCTCGATCTTTGCCGTCTTCCAGTGGAAACCGGCCTGTTCATAGCCGATTTCGCGGATCGCCTTGCGGGCGGCCGACTTGAATTTCGCTGGATTGACGAGCGGATGACCGGCGGCATCCATCAGGATGTTGCCGGCCTTGTCTTTCTTGAGCAGCGTCTCGGGGACGCGCACCTCGCCGGCGATGACGACGCGATTCGTGGTTGCCAACGTTTCGCAGGCGACGCGGACCTTCCAAGGGTCCATGCCGGTCTTTCTGGCCTCGCGATAGACCAGATCGACGATCTCGTCGGAGATACGATCACAAACCTTGTCGGGATGACCCTCGGCAACGGATTCCGAGGTGAATAGATAGTTTTGCCGCGTCACGGGTGTCCCCTCTTGAAAAAAACATCGGCACGCTGCCGATTGGCGCGCCACGTGTTAGCTGTGCCGGGCGGCGCTCGTCAAGCGGTGCGGTCATTCTGGTGTAAAAATCGCGCTATTATCTTATACCAACTGCGACCGGCTGTGACCGGCGGCAGGATGCCGCCAGCGTGCCTTAGCTCCAACACGTAGCTTCAACACGTTGATGAAAAAGACTTTGAGCATGGGCGTCGAGCAAAATCGATCCGCTCTCCGGCATGCCTATGGGATGTAAATTCCACGATGCGCGAGATCGCGAGAATTTGCCTGCCCCGCTATGACGGCCTCGCCATTTCCGGCTTTTTAAGGGTCGCCAACTCAGTCGGCCCAAATCAATCGACTTCGTCGGTGGAAAGGGCCTTCACAAGCTCGATGATCTTGCGACGTATCTTCACGTCGGCGATCTTGACGAAGGCCCGGTTGAGTTGAAGACCTTCAGGAGTGCCGCAGAATTCGACGGCAAAAGCCATTGATGCATCCTCGGCAAATCCGCGGTTGCCCACGGTCTCCTGGCCCGGCGCGTCCTCGAAAAAGAAAGCGACGGGAACGCCGAGTATCGAGGCGATTGCCTGCAACCGGCTGGCGCCAACGCGATTGGTCCCCTTTTCGTATTTCTGTATCTGCTGAAACGTTATGCCGAGGTTCTCGCCCAGCTTCTCCTGACTCATTCCCAACATATTGCGACGAAGCCTGATGCGACTTCCGACATGGATGTCGATAGGATTCGGCTTCTTCTTGTTTTCTTCTGCCATTTTTTCCTCGCCGAATTTTTCCGGCTTTTTGTGTTTTTCTGCCCAAACGAAGCCGGCGGCCAGTGCCCCAACACAACGACGTACCGACTTCGAGAAATTTCAGGCCGTTACAGTATGAGTTTCTAATGTGTCGACTGTCAATTCGCCCGTAGCTTTTGCCTTACATTCAATGTGAAAGCGGCCAGGGCAAACAGCAACAAGATCAGCAGTCCGTTAATGCGTCTTTGGCTGGAAGAAACGATGGCTTGATTGGAAATCGGAACATGGACATCGACCGCTCCGCGTGCGTCGATCGCCAGTGCATCGAGGATGCGCCCGCGCGGATCGACGACAGCGGAGATGCCGTTATTGGCTGCACGCAACAAGGGCACCCCGTTCTCCACAGCACGAACCTGCGCCTGCCTGAAATGCTGGTATGGACCCGGCGTGTCACCGAACCACGCGTCGTTCGTGACATTCACAATAAGCTCAGCTGACGTAGCGTCAATCGCCACCAGATCGGGAAAGATGACTTCATAGCAAATGAACGGAAGCATGCGGATGCCACCGGACAGCGTGATCGGATGCCGCTCATTGCCGGCCGCGTAAGTCGTCGGCCCGGCGACGAGCTGTTTGAGTCCTAAGCGGCCAAGCAGGTCGGCAAAAGGCAGATATTCGCCAAAGGGCACCAGATGAACCTTGTCGACAGCATCTGCGATTTCACCCTTGTCGTCGATCGCCACCACCGAATTGTAGTACCGCCTGTCGGCATCTGCCGCCGAGCCGCCCTCCTCCCGGACGACGCCGGCGATCAGCATCTGGCCGTCGCCAAGCATCTCTCCCAGCGCGGTCAGCGCATCGGGACGTTCGGCGAAAAAAAACGGCACGGAGGTTTCCGGCCACAGAATCAATTGCGGCTTGTCATGGCCGGCCTGCGGCGCCTTGGCCGAAAGCCCCATCAGCGTGGCGAAGATCCGGTCGGGCACCGAAGCGTCCCACTTCTCGCTGAGGTCGACAGCCGGCTGCACGATGCGGACGTCGATTGCGCGGGTTGCCGGCTCGACCTTGGCAGCAAGCCTGATATAGCCGAAGCCGACATGGGCCGCGACGAGAACGGCAAGCAGTGCAGCTCCCAGGCGGACATGCCGGCCCGCCGCAAGCAGGGCCGGCAGTGCAAAGACGAAGACCGCCAGCGCGTTCATGCCGACTATGCCGGTCACCGACACGCTCTGCATAAGCAAGGGCACCGGCATCGCCGCGTAGCCGACGGCATTCCAGGGGAACCCGGTGAAAAGAAAATCGCGCAGCCATTCCGCCAGGCCGAAGCCGAAGGCAAGAGCGGCGATGCGGCCGATGTCGTTGCTCCACAGCAGCCGGGCAACCGCTGTTGCGAAACCGTAGAAAAAGGCGAGCGCCAGCGGAATTCCGACCACTGCGAAGGGAAGCGCCCAGGCGAAACTGTCGGCCTCGACCAGAAGTGCCGAGCCGATCCACCACAGGCCGGCGAGAAAATAGCCGAAGCCGAACCACCAGCCGATGGCGAAAGCCGGCCGCAAACGCCGGAACCAACCATCGGAAGCTTCGCCGGTCGCGCCGTCGAGAAGCCAGACCAGCAGCGGAAACGAAACGAAACCGACGGCGAAGAAATCGTAAGGCGCCTGGGCAAGAACCGCCAGCGCCCCGGCAAGAAACGCCACAAGGGCGCGACGCCAACCCCACAGCAGAATTATCCGGCCGGCCAGGCGCTTCATCAATGCTTCCGAGTCGTGCGAATCACGGCAGAAGATTTATCAGGCCGCAGTCCACGCTCCAAACGGCCACCGCTTCAGCCAGCGTACCGGATTGAATTTCGGCTCGCGACCCGTTGCTGTCATTCGCAATCGTCGAGCCAATGGCAAAACACTGGATGTCTTCGGACCTTGGTAATACGCCCGCTCTCGGGATCAGTGCTTCGAATTATGTGAATATCAGACGATCGGCAATCCGGCGGCTTTCCATTCCGGATAGCATGTGAGGTATGGGAGTTTGTTCACGTCACACGCCGGCGGTGCGGTGCCGCATCGGGAGGCCGCATCCGGAATGTCAACCTGCATGACTCGTGACGGTGCGGGAGACCGGCATGATGTGGGCGAACATGCTGCGGGCGTTCCAGGTCGGGAAGGCTCTTGCGAGCGACAGGTCGCCGTCGAGCTGGATTCGGTCCTCGCGGGTGGCTTGGGACCAACTGAGCTGGCCGGCGTGCCATTTGACGAAAGCTTCGGCTTCCGCCGTGATGTAGAGGTCCTCGTCGAAGCCAGGGTAAGTCTTGCAGATCTCTGTGTCTCCGAGCTCGATGAGTAGCCAATAGCGCTCCCGGTGTGGGCGGCCGGTGAAGTCGAAGCGGATGACGACGCGTCGATCCGGGAGCCGGTCCCGGCGGAGCGCCTTGCACATCGACCACAGGGCCACAAAGGGGTCTAGGTGCTGGGGGGCGATCTCGAGCCAATGCGCGCCCCACTCGCCGAGCGACTGGCAGACCGTGAAGAGGTCGTGGCCCGCCAACGTGAGCTCGTAGTGGCGCCCGCGCCCGTCTGGCTTGGGATTCGACTCGACGACACCGACCCATTCGAGCTGCTTGAGCCGCTCTGAGAGCAGGGTACGGGAGAGTCCGGGCGCGCCCTCCAGGATCTCGCTGAAGCTTCCGCAGCCAAGGTACAGGTTGCGGATGATCAGCGGCGTCCAGCGCTCGGCGAAAATCTCGGCGCCACGGGCGATGGGGCAGTACTGGCCGTATGTCCTCATGACGGACGTCCTCACAACAGCAGTGTTGCGCATCCGCCTCCGATTGTGGAGTCCAGATTGTTGACTATACGGCAGCGGCCCGCCGTGGTCCGATGTGGCCTCTCTCGACGTGAGGAGGACATGATGACGACACCTATGACGACAACAACGTACGCAGAAGCCCACCACGGGAGCATGCAGCCAACCGTCGTGGAAATCGACGGGTTCCGAGGCCGGCTGATCAATGCCAGCCACGCCGACTACGATGTCGCCCGTGCAATCTGGAACGGCGCCATTGACCGGCGCCCGCATCTGATCGCCCGATGCATCGGGACCGCCGACGTGGTCGCGGCCGTGCGCTTCGCTCGCGACCACGATCTGGAGATCGCCATACGGGGCGGAGGCCACGGCGTGGCGGGCACCGCCGTTTGCGACGACGGGATCGTCATCGACCTCTCGGCGATGCGGGGCGTGCGGGTCGATCCCGCCGGCCGCAGGGCGTGGGTGCAGGGTGGCGCGCTGTGGGGCGACGTCGACCGCGAGACGCAGGCGCACGGCCTGGCCACCACCGGCGGAATCGTGAGCCATACCGGAGTCGCCGGGCTCACCCTCGGCGGTGGCATCGGCTGGCTGATGCGCAAGCATGGCCTCGCGGTCGACAACCTCCTCGCCGCCGACGTCGTGACGGCCGACGGCGAGCGGCTGCGGGCGTCCGAGGACGAGCACCCCGACCTGTTCTGGGCGTTGCGCGGCGGCGGCGGCAACTTCGGCGTGGTCACCTCGTTCGAGTTCCGCCTCCACCCCGTCGGGCCCACGGTTCTGGCCGGGCCCATCCTCTGGGACGCGAGCGACGCCGGGGAGGTCCTCCGTTTCTACCGCGACTTCATCCGCCACGCTCCCGACGAGCTCGGCACGGTCGTAAAATTCTGCACCGTGCCGCCTCTATCGGTCATTCCCGAGGAACTGCACTGGCGCCCGGTGGTGATTGTGGGCGCGTGCTACGCCGGGCCGATCGAGGACGGTGAGAAGGCGCTCCGCCCGCTCCGCACATTTCGGACTCCCCTCCTCGATCTGGCCGGGCCCAAGCCGTACGTGGTATTCCAGAGCGCGCTCGACTCGACCGTCCTCCACGGTTGGAACTACTACTGGAAGGCCACCCACCTCCCCGCGCTCCGCGACGACCTCATCGACGTGATCGCCGGGCACGCATTCTCCTGCTCGTCGCCACGGTCGTATGTGGCAATGTTCCATCTGAAGGGGGCGGTGAGCCGAGTGGCCGAGGGCGCGACGGCGTTCGGAAACCGGCAAGCGTCGCACGCGATCATCGTCCACGCTGCGTGGCGGCCCGGCGAGGACTTCGGCGACCGAGAGACGGCCTGGACGAGGGGGTTCCTCGCCGCTCTTGGCCGCTTCCGCGAAGGCGTCTACGTCAATTTCCTCGGCGGCGACGAAGACCCGGGCCGGGTCCGAGAGGCGTACGGCGACTCCGTCTTTGACCGGCTGGCTGACGTGAAGTCCTCGTACGACCCCGACAACGTCTTCCACCATAACCAGAACATCCGCCCGGGGCTGAGTGCCGGTGTGAGCGGTTCCGACGGCGCGGGCGATACTTGATAAATTTGGGGTGGTGTTGGATGGGTGCGACGCTGCCGGAGGCGCCTGGGCGAGTGCATAACCGGGCGCTAGGGCTGCGCGGCCGTGAATGACCGGTATCGGCGCATCTTCCCAATTGAGCACAGGCGTGGGAACTTCCGCTCACCAACCGTAGCGGAAATTCGCGGAATCGAAGATTATGCGCCGATGCACGACTACAATGCTGAATATCGAAGGCTGCGCGAAGCGGGTTTCTCCGGCTGGTCGGGAGCCACCATTGATTGTTGGGTAACGAGACGCTATTGGTGCCAGCCTTCGATCTGTAGATCGCCCAGCCGCTCAGCCTCCTCGCGTGGAACGGAGCGTACGGTCTGGGAAAAGGTCCAGACGTGACCTTCAGGATCGCGCGCCCTGTACTGCCGTTCACCGTAGAACTGGTCAGCAGGCTCCTGGACGATCTCGGCTCCCGCCGCCCTTGCACGATCACAGTGGGCATCAATGCCGTCCTTGAGGCGCACATAGACCGACTGCGTGTTCTTGCCGGCGATCGACGCGGGGCTGGCGACATGGTCGGCCCATTCGGCATCGACGATGATATAGCCGTCACCGAACCGCATCTCGGAATGGACGAGCCTGCCATCAGCGTCGCTGACCACCATGCTTGGCTCGAATCCGAAAGCCTTTTCAAGCCAGATCAATGCGGCGCGCGGATTCTTGTAGAATATGCCAGAGCCCAAGGTTGAGTGCTTGAACGGATCGTCGACCTTCATCGGGCGAGCGGCGTCTCTCAGGCCTGCTCGGCGCGCACCGCGCGCCGGCGGCGCTCGCCCTTCTGGGTCTCCACGATGCGCACGCGTTTGACGCGGCGTGGATCGGCGTCGAGCACAAGAAATTCGAAACCAGGTATGGCCTGCACCACTTCGCCGCGGGCCGGAACACGGCCAAGCGTGTTGAAGATCATGCCGCCGATCGTGTCGACATATTCGCCATGCTCGCCGGCGGCGAAATCCTCGCCGATCATCTTGGTGACTTCGTCGATCTCGGCCTTGCCGTCGACGACGAACACGCCCTCGCCGGTCTGGGTGATCATCGGCTCGTCCTCGTCATGCTCGTCCTCGATGTCGCCGACCACCATCTCGACGATATCCTCGAGCGAGGCCAGACCATCAGTGCCGCCATATTCGTCGATGACCAGCGCCATCTGGGTGCGCATCGCCTGCATCCGCCCCATGAGATCGGAGGCGAGCATCGACGGCGGCACGAAAAGCACCGGGCGGATCAGGTTCAGGTCGCCGATGGTGCGCGCGAGATCGACCTTGGCAAGATCGAGAAGCGTGGTGGCGGCGGCTTTCCTGGTCGTCCTGCCCTTCCTGACGCGGGCGATCTTGGTGATGTGAGCGAGCACGTCGCGGATGTGGACCATGCCGCGCGGGTCGTCGAGCGTTTCCGAATAGACCGGCATGCGGGAATGGCCCGACTGCTCGAACAGTCCCAGAAGATCGCCCAGGTTCGTCGTGATCTCGACCGCCTCGATATCGGCGCGCGGCACCATGACGTCCTCGACGCGCACCTCGCGCAGGCGCAGGATGTTGTTGAGCATGGCCCGCTCGCCGGGCGAGAAGGATCCGGGATCGCTCGCCGTTTCGGCAAGCGCGTCGGCGATCTCCTCGCGCAGGCTGGTGCCGTTGCGTTGCCTGAACAGGCCGAGCACGCGATCGAACAGGGAAGGACCGGCAGGCGATGGCTCGCTGTCGAAGCTGCCGGTCGGGATACTCGGACTAGAGCCCTCTTCCGTCTGTTCGGATGGCTTGGTCGCACTGCCAGCGTCTGGGCGGGCGGCAGTCTCTGGTTTGTCGTTCATCGTCGTCCGGTCATTTGATCTTTTTAGTTACGCGTAGGGATCGGGAATGGCAAGCCTCGCAAGTGCTGCGCGTTCGACGGCTTCCATTTCCTCGGCCTCGGCGTCGGTCTCGTGATCGTAGCCCAGCAAATGCAGCAGGCCGTGGATGACGAGATGGATGATATGGTTCTCGACAGGCTTGTCTTCCAGTGCGGATTCCCGCGCGACCGTCTCGGCGGCCAGCACGATGTCGCCCAGCATGGGGGGCAGCGGACCGCCCTTCGCGAGCGGAAAAGCCGGGAAAGACAAGACGTTGGTCGGTTTGTCCTTGCCGCGCCAACCGGCATTGAGGCTGCGGATATGGGCATCGTCAGAAAAGACGATGCTGAGCTCGGAACGGCCGGCCGCGCCGGTTTCGGCAAATGCAGCGGCAACGGCGCGATCGACCAGCCGCGTCAGCGCGGCCTCATCGGGCCAGTCGCCCGCTTCGACCGCTATATCGATGTCGACGGGAACCGGAAGGTCCCCGCCTACAGACTTTTTGTCCTCAGCCATAAGGCCGCATTCTTCAGCCTTCGGCGCCCAGGCCCCGGGCCAGCTTGCCGTCGCGGTCGTAGGCCTTGACGATCTCGGCGACCAGCGGATGCCTGACGACGTCGCCTTCGTTGAAGCGCACCGTCACCATGCCGGTGACGCCGTCGAGGATCCTGAGCGCCTCGACCAGACCGGATTTGGTGTTTTGCGGCAGGTCGATCTGGGTCGGATCGCCGGTGACGATCATGCGTGAATTCTCGCCGAGACGGGTCAGGAACATCTTCATCTGCATCGGCGTGGTGTTCTGCGCCTCGTCGAGGATGACGGCGGAGTGCGCCAGCGTGCGGCCGCGCATGAAGGCCAGCGGCGCGATCTCGATCACCTCGGCGGCTATCGCCCGCTCGACCTTGTCGGCCGGCATCATCTCGTAAAGCGCGTCGTAGAGCGGCCGCAGATAGGGATCGACCTTCTCCTTCATGTCGCCGGGCAGGAAGCCGAGCCGCTCGCCGGCCTCGACGGCCGGCCGCGACAGCACGATGCGCTCGACCATGCCGCGTTCGAGCAGCATCGCCGCATGCGCCACGGCGAGGAAGGTTTTTCCAGTGCCAGCCGGGCCGATGCCGAAGACGAGTTCGGACCGCTCCAGCGCGCGCATATAGGCGTCCTGGTTGAGCGAACGGGCATAGATCGTCTTCTTGCGCGTCGATATCTGGGCGGCGGACACCTTGCCCTTGCGCTCCAGCGTCGGCAGCGTCAGCTGGTCGTCGGCGGCGATCGCCATGCGCACGGCGCCGTCGACGTCCGATTGGCCGATGTCAGCGCCTTTCTGGAGAATGCCGTAGAGATTATCCAGGGCGCGGCGCGCCTGCTCGGCGGCCGAGGCGGAGCCCTTGATGGTCAGCTGGTTGCCTCGCGAGCGGATATCGACGCCAAGCTTCTGCTCAAGCCTGGCCAGATTTTCGTCGAACTGGCCATAAAGGGCGCTGGCAAGCTTGTTGTTGTCGAAAGTCAGAACGATGTGCGCCATATCCGAAGCCCCCGATGGTAGGTTCTGGGGCAGGTTCTTCACTTCCGCAGCGCTCAACCGTCTCTCCTCATCTGCCGAGACCTTCAGGCCAATTCGGCGAACAGGCTGTTGTAACCCGTCTTCGTGATTCGTACCTGGATAATCTCACCGATTTCGCCGGACATTTCATCAACAATAACCGGCTGCAGCCACGGCGAGCGGCCGACCTTCTGGCCGGCCTGGCGACCCGGCTTCTCGATCAGCGTGTCGATGGTGCTGCCGACCAGGCTCGCGCCGAAATCCTGCTGCTGCTTCAGCAGCAGCGCCTGCAGCCGCTGCAGGCGCTCGTCCTTGACGGCTTCCGGCACATGATCGGCCATTTCTGCGCCCGGCGTGCCGGGGCGCGGCGAATATTTGAACGAGAAGGCCGAGGCATAGTTCACCTGGCGGACAAGGTCCATCGTCGCCTCGAAATCCGCCTCCGTCTCGCCGGGAAAGCCGACGATGAAATCGCCCGAAAGCGCTATATCGCTCCGCGCGGCGCGGATCCGGTCGAGCAGCGTCAGATAGTCCTTTGCCGTATGCCTGCGGTTCATCGCCTTGAGTGTGCGGTCGGAGCCGGATTGCACAGGCAAATGCAGATAGGGCATCAGTGCCGGCAAATCACGGTGGGCGGCGATCAATTCGTCGTCCATGTCGCGCGGGTGGCTGGTGGTATAGCGCAACCGCGCCAGCCCGGGAATCTCGGCCAGCCGGAACAGCAGGCGGCCAAGACCCCATTCCTCGGTCTTGCCCCCTTTGGCTTCGCCCTCGCCATGCCAGGCATTGACGTTCTGGCCAAGCAGCGTCACCTCGCGCACGCCGGCTTGCGCCAGCCGCTCGGCCTCGGCGACGATCTGCGCCACCGGCCGCGACACTTCCGAGCCTCTGGTATAGGGCACGACGCAGAAGGTGCAGAACTTGTCGCAGCCCTCCTGCACGGTCAAAAACGCCGTGACGCCGCGCCTGACGATCTCGGCGTGTTTCGGCTGCGGCAGATGCTCGAATTTGTCCTCGATGGCATAGTCGGTCTCGACGATCTTTTCGCCGCCGCGCACCCGTGCCAGCACATGCGGCAGCCTGTGATAGGTCTGGGGGCCGATGACCAGATCGACGGCCGGCGAGCGGCGGATGATCTCGGAGCCCTCGGCCTGCGCCACGCAGCCGGCGACACCGACCAGCATCTCGCGGCCGGCCCGAGCCCGTTCGGCCTTCATCTCACGAATGCGGCCGAGTTCGGAATAGACCTTTTCGGCGGCTTTCTCGCGGATATGGCAGGTGTTGAGCAGCACCAGATCGGCATCGGCGATGGCGTCCGTCGCCACATAGCCGTCGGCGGCCAGCGCGTCGGTCATGCGCTGCGAATCGTAGACGTTCATCTGGCAGCCATAGGTCTTGACGAAGACCTTCCTGCTTGCGGCAGACGGTACGACCGCACTCTCGGCGGCAGTATTGGTTTCGTCCCGTTCTATCGTATTCAATTCCATCTGGCGGCTTCTAACGCCTTTCCCCGACAAAAAACAGACGATTCTGCCCGTAGAGCGGGATGCATTTGGATTGAACGGGGGCATCCCGCTCTATCTGTTTGTTTTAGCCGCATTTGTGCGACGCCAAGTGATTCCACTTGGCTGCAAAATGCTCCAGCACCGCGCGTCCTCTTGGACGCGCAAAGGATGCTGGTGCACTTGAATTTGCGCTGGAGCTTTTCCGGCGCCTACCGGCTCGGGTGCGGATCGGCGAGCGTCGCCTGCACCATATCGCGCACCCGACTCTCCATCAGCCTTGCCGTTTCCTTGCGGTTGGAGCCCTTGGAAAAGGCAACCGGCTCGCCGAAATGCACTTCGACATCGAGCCCGCCCTCTGCCATGAGGATCTTGAGATGCGGCATCAAATCCTCGTCACCGATCCAGGCGGCAATCGGCCGGTGCCTGCGGCCGAGCGGCACGCCGTGCAGGCGCGTATAGACGATCGCCACCGGCTGGATGAAGACCCGTTCGGCCGCCCCTTCCGAAATCGCCATCGAGGCAGCCCCGAACAGCGTGCTCTTGAACGGCAAGATCATGTTGCCGTCACCGGTCGAACCTTCGGCAAACAGCACCATGGCGTCGCCCTTGGCCATGCGGTTGGCGATCTCGCTCGCCTGGTCGCCCGACGAACGCTTGCGCTCGCGCTCGATGAAAACCGTGCGCTGCAGCTTCGACAACATGCCGATCAGTGGCCAGCCGGCCATGTCGGCCCTGGCGATGAACGTCACGTCGGCCATCGACCCCAGCACCATGATGTCGGTCCAGGAGATGTGGTTCGACGCAACCAATAGCGGGCGCTGATTGGACAGGGTCCCCTTGACATGAATGCGCATGCCCAGCGCCCGGATGATGAGCCGGTGCCAGATATTCAGGATGAACGTCTCGCGCCAGAGCCCGGTCTTCATCGACAGGATCTGCAACGGCACGAGGATCAACGAGCCTACGACAACGAGGCCCAGCGCCAGGAAAATCCTGATTTTTCCGATCATCCGCTCTTGGCCCTGCCCCACCTATGGCTAGAGCGACGTGCGTCCAATTGTACGCACAAAGTGCTCTCTAGCATTTTTGAATCTGCGCATCTGAATCTACGCATCGTGCTTTCCGAAAATCGGTTCCGATTTGCGGGCCGATGCGCTACCGAAGATCGCGGCGCATGACAAGCGCCCCGGTCGGGCCGTGCTCGGGCGATCTGTAATAGTTGGCACGTTTGCCGACCTCGCGGAATCCCAGCCGCCGATACAGCGCGATCGCGGCGACGTTGGTCTCGTCGACCTCGAGGAAAAGCGCCTCGGCGCGTTGCGCATGCAGTTCGCGCAGAACGGCATCCATCAGTTGCCAGCCAAGGCCCTGGCGGCGATGGGAGCGCGCCACCGCGACAGTTAGGACCTCGCCTTCGCCGGCCGCCAGGCGCGCCAGCACGAAACCGACCGGCGGCTTGGCACCCTGTCCGGTCTCGCGCGCGGCATAGCCGAACACCGTGTCCTGCTCGAGCAGTGCGGCGAATTCGTCGTCGGTCCACGGCCGGACGAAATCCTCGCGATGCAGCACCGACATGGCCGCGCTGTCGGCAATCGTCAGCGGCTCGAGCGCAAAGTCCCTGCGGCGCGGCTGGAGGAAAGGAATGCGCATCAGCTTTTCTTCCCGGCTTTCTTCCTGGACAGGATAAACCCGGCCTGCGGCTTGGCGTCCGCCCCGCGCAAATAAAGCGGTTTCGGCTTTTCGCCTTCACCCTTGGTAGCGGCCAGCCGGGCATAGATTGCGATATCCGCAGTGGCACTTGTCGGGCCGATGTCGAAGGCGCGCCCGACCGAAGCCGCAATTTGCGATGTCGCGGTGCCGGCCATAACCGGAGACCTATCCACCGCCATGGCGGCGGCTTGCGAAAGCGTGGTCACCGCGGGACCGTAAATCAAAACGGATGCTTCGTCGTAAAGTGCTGCATGGATTTCCTCGCGGCCGGCGTCGAGCGCAACGAGCACGGCGCGGCCGGGAAATGTCTCTTTCGCCTGCGCAGCCAGCGCTTCCAGCGTCGTCACCCCGATTGCCGGAATTTTCAGCGCCAGCGCCAGGCCCCGCGCCGCCGAGACACCGACGCGCAGGCCGGTAAAGGAGCCCGGACCGGTGGAGACAGCGATGGCGCCGAGGCCGGCATAGTCGGTCCCGGCCGCCTTCAACGCCTCCTCGATCACGGTCATCAAATGCTCGGCATGGCCCTTGCCGAGATCGAACACCGAACGGCCGAGCTCTTTCCCGACCGCCGCGTCGTAGACACAGGCGGCGCAGAGATTGGCGGCGCAGTCGATGGCAAGCAGCTTCATGAGGCGGCCGGTTGGAGCACCCGCTTGGGCACAGGGTTCGAAAAACAATTTCCCTGTGCCTGCCATGGCTCGTCCCCGCAAGAGGATAATGCATAATTCGTTTGGCGGCTTCGCTTCGATCTCGCCCGAAGGCGGTACCTTCCAGCGAGCGTAGCCGTTTGGGAACCGGTGCCGGACGCACTTATCCGGCCTGCTCGATGCGCAGCATGTGATTGTCCCAGACATAGTCCGGTTCGGACCTTATTGCGCCGCCCGCTTCGACGATTTCGCCGGTGCCTGTCGTCGCCATGAAGCTCGCCCCGTCGGGCGCCACGCCGCAGACCTCGGCCAGAGCGCTGGTGGCGACGATCCGGCCGCTGGCCGCATCGATGACGGCAAGCGAGTTGCCTTCCGGCGAGGACACGGCGACGGTACCGGCAGCAGGGTTGGCAGCGACCGAGCCTATATAGTTCCTGAAGCCGGACAGCACGTCCTGCGGCATGTCGAGCAGTTGCAGATCCTTGCCGCGCGCGGCGCGGCCGACCAGCAGCGGACGATCGGTGCCCGGCCCTCTGTGCTGGCAGCCGAACCAGACCGTGCCGGATTTTTCGGTATCCATGTGCCGGATCGAAAGCTGGTGCAGCGCCGGCGGCAATTCGTGCTTTTCGACGAGGTCGCCGGTAAGACGGTCGACCAGAACATAGGATGGCTTCATCGTCGCGATGTTGAGCTCGGCGCGGCCAAAATCGGGATGCGTCTCGATGCCGCCATTGGCGACGGCAATCGTCCTGCCGTCGCCCAGCAGCAGAAGCTCGTGCGGGCCCATGCCATAGGTCGGGAACTCACCAACCCGCTTGAATCTCGCACGCTCGTCGTAGACACCGACCACGCCGGCGGCATTGTCGAAATCGTTCTCGGTGGCGTAGAGCAGCGCACCGTCGGTCGAAAACACGCCATGGCCGAAGAAATGCCGTCCACTGACGCTGGCAATGGTCCGCGGCTCGTCGCGGCCCGTGTGGTCGAAGACCACCGCGAAGGTGCCGGGCTGCCTGGCAAAGACCACGGAGCGTTTCGACACCGGATCGAAGGTGACGTCATGACCGCGGGCGGGCAGGTCGATAGCGTGCAGGACCTTGCCGGCTTCGGACAGGATGGCCGCGCCATAGCTGCCGTCGCGCTTGACGAACGCGGTGGCGAAGACGGCGTCGGCGGCAAGCGTCTTTGCCAATGCCGAAGGCACCATCGCAGCAACAAAGCCAACGCCTGCGGCCCTGAGGAAATCACGACGATCGATCAAAGGAGTTTTCAAGAGACGGTCCTCTCGGACACGGTCTCATTCCTCGACACGGTGATTTTGACAGATCGGAGGGCTTCTTGGCGCCCAGCATCCATCGATCGTTTGAATGGATCATCGCAGGCGTTCGGGATTGGCCGAAGCCTCCCCAACTTCGTCATCCTTGGGCGGAGCAGGAGCGAAGCTCCGTCGCGGAGACCCAAGGATCCATGCCGTAATCTCAGCCGAAGAGTACGGCGGAGCAGAATTCTGCACCTAAGCAACGCTCTGAGGTCATGGCATGGATCCTGGGGTCTGCGCCGCGTCGCTGCGCTCCTTGCTCCGCCCCAGGATGACGAAGCGATGGGCGTTTCGGCCAATCTCCAAAGTGTGCGATCCGTCAACGCAAGCGCGTCCGGCCTGTCAAAACTTCCTCGCCGAGTAACTCGCCCCAAAAGTCGACGCCGTTTCGAGATCATGCTCAATCCCCGTCGAGTGACGAGAAGCCAGCGGTCAGGCCGAATTCAGTGGTCAGCCTGGTGCCGATCAGGGTCGTCAGGCTGGATGTCACCAGCGAAAAGTGGTCGAGCTTCTGGCGCAGCGACGGATCGGCGAGCGCCTTGTCGATCGGACCTCTGATGACCGTGGCGTCGGCGGCCCCGTTGACGAGCTGGATGTGGATCGATTCCGCCATCCAGCGCGCGTCGGGCGACAGCGCATCGCCAAGCCGCGAGGCCTGGAACAGCGCGTCCATGCCCGCAAGATTACCGGTCAGCGAACGCGCGGTGTTTTGCGAGCGCCAGTAGATCGCCTGTTTCGGCTTGTCGGCCTCCGGGCTACTGCCCAGAAAGCCTTTCAGGCGCACGTCACGGACCATCTCCAGTTCGTTGATGAAGACGCCGACCAGTTCGGTCACCGCTTCCGTGCCGTCGCGGTAGAGCGAATTTTGCGCGCCCGGATTGGCCCAAAGTGCTGCAAAACCGTCGGGCCTGTTCCAGGCGTCGCTGACCTCGGCAGCAATCGTTTTGATGTTGCCGGCGACGGCCGCGCCGTAAGCGCAACGATAGGGATCGTCCTTGCCGGCGAGCCGCTCGGCGCCATCGCCGTAAAGCACGAATTCCAGCGCGCCGAGCCCTTGCATGGCGACGCTCTTTGTCGCCAGCTGGACCGGATCGGCGGCGGTCCGGTCCTTACTGGCCAGCGCCGCCTGCACCTGCCTCAGGCCGATGCTCTTGCGGTCCGGCCAGAACAGCATGCGCTCCAACCGGTTGTTCTCGGTGATCGGTCCAATGCGGATGATCTCGACGATCGACCAGGCATCCACGGTGCCGGAGAACTCGGCGCGCGCTGCATCGAGATGGTCCTGCGAGGGCACGTCGCAAAGCGTGCGCATTGCCTTGGTCAGGCCGTCCGCATGGTCATGCAGGCGCGCATAGGCCGGGCGGACAAAGCCGTCGATCGCCCGCTGGATCACGTCGGAAGCCTTCACCGCTGCGGACGCCGGCAGTGCGCCGCCGAGGACCAGCGGGAGAACCAGAGCAAGCGCAAGACCCTTCGACATCAGAACGACTCCAGGAACTTGACCAGTGCGTCGCGATCGGCCGCATCGGCGGCGGCAAAGCGGTCGCGCGCCTTTTGCCCCTCGCCGCCATGCCACAGGATCGCCTCGGTCAGGGTGCGCGCGCGCCCGTCATGCAGGAAGAAGCTGTTGCCGTTGACGGTCCGGGTAAGACCGATGCCCCACAGCGGCGGCGTGCGCCATTCGCTGCCGGTAGCCTCGCCCACCGCTTGCCCGTCGGCGAGGCCCGGCCCCATGTCGTGCAGCAGAAAATCGGAATAGGGCCAGATCAACTGGAAGGCCTGCGCCTTGTTGGGCGAGCCGCGACGGGTGACGAATTTCGGCGTATGACAGGAAATGCAGCCCATGTCGTAGAACAGCTTCTTGCCGGCCAGCACATCTGGTTTGTCGAGATCGCGCCGCGCCGGCACGGCGAGATTTTGCGAATAGAAGGTGACGAGGTCCATCACCGGCGGCGGCGCCTCGACCGGGCCGAGGCGCTCCTGTGTGCCGTTGGGCATGGCAAGACATGCCTTTTCGGCCGCGGTGCAATCGCCCCAGTGGTTCGGCACTTCCGGCGTCGAAATGCCGATGTCACCGGCGAATGCGTCCGCCGCTTGCTGGCGGATCGATGGCGTCTGCGCCTTCCAGCCGAAGCGGCCGAGCGTCAGTTCGCCGCTTTGGCCGTCGCGCACGATGCTGGGCCTGCCGGAGATGCCGTCACTATTCCGATCGTCCGGATCGGCATGGGCGAGAATGTCCGCCGGCGCGATCTGCTCGACCAGGCCGAGGCCGATCATCGGCGGCGTCATGCGCGGCGAAAGCGTGGTCTGCGGATCGAGCGGCCCGTTGGCAAGATCATCAACCGAATAGCTCGGCTTGCGCAGCGAAACCACGGTACCGTCCGGCAGCGTGACTTTCTGCTCCTGATAGCCGACACGCATCCTGCCTTCGCCCCGAAGGCCCGGAACGGCCAGGTCCTGCAATTGCGAGCCATAGACCGGATCGGGGAAGTTAAGCACCTTGCGGGCGGCCAGCGCCGCCTTCTCCTCCTCGGTGCTCGCCTGCCGCGCCAGCCGCAGGAACATCGAGGTGGTACCGCTGCCGGCTTCCGGCGGATGACCGCGGCCGTCCTTCAGATGGCAATTCTGGCAAGCCCGCTCGTTGAACAGCGGCCCAAGCCCGTCCGATGCCTGCGTCGAGGAGGGCGACGATACCCAGTTCTTGCGGAAAAGGGCGTTGCCGAGCTTGAAGGTGCCCTGTTCTTCGAAGGTGATATTGGCCGAAGATTGCGAGAAGGCGTCCTTGTTGGCACCTTTTCGCGACGTGCCGGCGCCGCCCTGCATCGGCTCGAACTGCTCGGGCTCGGAAAAATCCTTGGTCGGCCTGGTTATTGCGATGACGCGCGCCAGATCCTTCGGCGTCAGATCGGTACGGCTGGTGGCGAGGCCCGCCGGTTCGGGCGCGCCGGCCAGCGCCGAGGCCGTAAGTGCGACCACTACGGCAAGCGAAAGCCCGCGAAGCCAGCTGTGTCGCGGGTTTTGCTGGGACGGCAGGCCGCAATCCTCGGCCCGCCGTAAGCGGCGCAAGAAATCTAAGGGGCGCCGCATTCCTGCATGTCCCTAATCCGCCTCGTCGGCCGATGCCGCGTTGAGCTGGCCGTATTTTTCTTCGCCGATCGAGGCGAGCAGGTCGAGTTGCGTCTCGAGAAAGTCGATGTGACCTTCCTCGTCGGACAGCAGATCCTCGAACAGCTTCATCGTCACGTAGTCGCCTGCTTCTTCGCAAATCTCACGCGAACGCTTGTAGGCAGTGCGCGCGTCATATTCGCCGGCAAGATCGGATTCGAGCACTTCCTTGACATTCTGTCCGATGCGCAGCGGCGCTACGGACTGCAGGTTCGGATGGCCTTCAAGGAAGATGATGCGGGCCACGAGCCGGTCGGCATGGTGCATCTCCTCGATCGATTCCGCGCGTTCCTTCTTCGCCAGCTTGGCGTAACCCCAGTCTTCCAGCAGCCGGAAATGCACCCAGTACTGATTCACTGCTCCAAGTTCCAGAAATAGAGCCTCGTTAAGCCGCTCTATGATCTGCTGTTCGCCTTTCATGGGTTCTGCTCCCGTATTGGACGCGCAGGCCTCTGACGCGATCCAGGTGTGAAACGACATCCACGCCGCTCGCCTCCGAGCGGGTGTGGTAATTTTCGGTTACCCGAATGATCGTTTCGACCACATTTGGGAAGCAGCCGCAACAGCGACCACGCTTCTGCATGGCATGATAGATCTTCGCCGGCACGATAAGCTGCCAGGGATCCTGATCCAGCAGCCCGACGATCGTCTGCTCAATCTCCTTTTCGGTGATGATGTTGCAATGGCAGATCAGCATTATTTGCTCTGTATGGCTGACGGCACTTGCTCGGCGCCGTGTGGCTTATTTTCTCAATCGAACCGAAAACCGATTTCCACTTTTCTTTATGCGGACCTTCGGTTCGGGGATCGTGCTCAAGGCCCTTGACGCCTTACTGGAACACTTTGTCTGGCGCATCGAGGCTGTCGGAGCCCTCGAACGCGATGGAATTGAGTTTCAGGGTGCCGACCGCGCGTTCGATCGATTTGGTCTGGTCGACCAGCGCGTCGATCGCCGCCTGCACGGTGGCATTGCCTTCCGTGTTGCCTTCGCCGATCTGCTGGTCATAGGCCTCGCCGCCAAGCGCCCGCGCCTTGATGGCTTCCATCTTGGCGACGGTGACATCCAGCTTGTCCGACAGTTCCTTGTCGATCGCCGGATCGGCCTCCTTGACCATGTCGGATACCGAGGGGCCTTCGACGACGGTACCGTCGAGGCGCGTGTAGCTGCCACGGTAGGCGGCGCGAATGCCGACGGCATCGTAGAGATGCGAGTCGTAGGTGTTGTCGGAGAAGCAGTCGTGCTCCTCTTCCGGGTCGTGCAGCAGCAGGCCGAGCTTCATGCGCTCGCCGGCGAGTTCGCCATAGGACAGCGAGCCCATGCCGGTGAGGATGGTCGAGATGCCGGCCTTCGGCTCGCCATCGACAAGGTTCTTGCGGGCGCCGCCGCCCTCCTTCCAATCGTTGACGATATCCTGCAGATCGGAAACCAGAAGGTCGCTCGCCGACTTCAGATACTGCGCGCGACGATCGCAATTGCCGCCGGTGCAGTTGGCGAGATCGTAGTCCGTATAGGGCCGTTCGCCGGCGCCCGGGCCGGTGCCGTGCAGGTCCTGGCCCCACAGCAGGAATTCGATGGCGTGATAGCCGGTCGCCACATTGGCCTCGATGCCGCCGGCCTCCTGCAGCGTGCCGGAGAGGAACTCCGGCGTCAGATTGGCGGCGTCGATCTTCTTGCCGTCGACCTCGATCGACTTGTTGGCGATCACATTGGCGGTGTAGAGCGCATTCGCGTCCGACTCGGTGCCGTAGTTCTCGGCGACATAGTCGATCAGCCCCTCGTCCAGCGGCCAGGCATTCACCTTGCCTTCCCAGTCGTCGACGATGGCATTGCCGAAGCGGTACACTTCGGTCTGCTGATAGGGAACGCGCGATGCCTTCCAGGCGTCGCGGGCGGCAGTCAGCGTTTCCACCGAAGGCTTGGCGAGCAGCGCCTCGACGGCCTTGTCGAGCGCCTGCGCCGCGGTCAGCGAATCTTCATACTTGGCGAGCGCAATGTCGGAATAGGTCTTGATGACCGCCTTGGCATCGGTTTCCGCCTTGGCCGGCAGCACGAATATCGCCGCCGTCAATGCCGCCGTGGCGCCGATCGCGGCGAGCCTGCCATATCGTGCCGTGATCATCGCTCTCATGATTGTCATCTCCTCGGAATTCAGTGAAATGCCGGCGCCAAAGGCGCGTCGGCAGGCAATCGGCGCCAAGGCAGGTCCCTGCCATTGGGCGGGAAACAGGCCGCGGCATAGCGCGGTTTGCGGAAGAAAGACATCGAAATGCCTCCAATCGAAAGGGTTCAAGGCCCAGACATCAAAGGGATGCGCTTGACGCGCAAGCTTCCATAAAGCGATGAAGGCACCGGAAGTCAACCAATTTCAGAGAGAAAAGCCAATCGAAACAACAGTTTAGAATTATTCTAAACTGCAAGTGTCAACTTTAGCCGTATTTTACCGTGTCGTCGTTAAATGGCACTAATGACGGACCGCCATTCCGGGTGCGACCCGCAAAGGCGGTCTTGCGGCGGCGCCAGACAATCGCCACTTGGCGAGACGTCCTAGACTTGGATTAAGGAATTGGGGCTGCGATGAAAAACGGTGTGGTCATTGTCGGTGCGGGTCATGCGGGCGTGCAAGCGGCCGCCAGCCTGCGCGAGGACGGGTACGACGGACCCGTGATCCTCGTCAGTGACGAGCACGAACTGCCCTACCACAAGCCGCCGCTGTCGAAGACCTTCATCAAGGATCAAGAGGCCAAACCGCAGCCGCTGCGCGGTGAGGCGTTTTATACCGGCAGCGCGATCGACTACCGGCCGGGCATTCGAATCGAGCGCATCGATGCCGGCGGCCGCAGGCTGGAGATATCAGGGGGTGGCGTGCTGCCGTTCGACCGGCTCATCCTGGCGATCGGTTCGCGGCCGCGCATCCTGCCGCTGCCGGGTTCGGATTTTTCAGGCGTTGTGTCGCTGCGCTCGCTCGCCGACGCGCGGCTGATCCGTGAATTGAGCGCACGGAGCGAGGATGTCGTCATCCTCGGCGGCGGCTTCATCGGACTGGAGATCGCCGCAACGCTCAAAGCGGCCGGCCGCAAGGTCACGGTAGTCGAGGCGGTCGACCGACTGCTCGGCCGGGCAGTGGCGCCGGTCATCGCGCGCCATGTACGGCAGCGGCTGGAAGCGACCGGTGTCCGCATCCTTACCGGCACCACGATTGCGCGGCTCGAAGGTGAGAGCGGCCGTGTCGCGGCCGCGGTCACCTCAAGCGGCGAGCGCCTGCCGGCGCAGATGGTCATCGTCGGCATCGGCGTCGTTCCGAATGTCGAACTGGCGCAAGCCGCAGGCATCGCTATCGCCAACGGCATCAGCGTCGATCAGCAGATGCGCACGTCGGTGCCCGAAATCCTCGCCATCGGCGACGCCGCCTCCTACCGGCACTGGCTCACCGGCGGCGATGTGCGGCTGGAATCGGTGCAGAATGCCACCGACCAGGCACGTCTTGCCGCCCGCACCATCGTCGGCCATGCGGTCGCCTTTGCGGCGGTGCCATGGTTCTGGTCCGACATCGGCGACATGAAGCTGCAGATGGTCGGCCTGATTTCGGGCGGCGACAGCCATGTCGTGCTGGGCGATGTCAACGAGAACAGATTCTCCATCTATCACTATGCTGGAAATCGTCTGCTCGGCATCGAATCGGTCAATCGGCCGGGCGACCATATGCTTGGCCGCAAGATGCTCGGCGCCGGCTTCTCGCCGACGCCGCATACGGTTGCGACGGGGCCGGACGGACTGAAGGCGGCGCTCGCCGCCTTCCAGCAGGAAGAGCCCGTCCGTGCCGCTGAATAAGGATATGTTGATATTCAGGTGATGCCGGCCTGCGAACGGCGGTTTCCTGCGCTTCCGGTACTCACGTACCCGAAAGTACGCTCCGTTCCGGTTCTCGGAACCCACCATTCTCGGCGCGGCCTGACCTGAATCTCATCGGAGCAGACGAGGGTCAGGCGGCGCGGACCTCGCGGATCGAGCTTTCCAGGACGTCGAGCGCTTCGTTCATGACTTCGTCCTGGATGGTGATCGGCGCCAGGAAGCGGATGACGTTGCCGTAGACGCCGCAGGTGAGCAGGATCAGCCCCTTGTCGAGCGCCTTGAGCCGGACCGCATTGGCGATCTCGGCCGATGGCAAGCCTTTCTTCACATCGTTGAACTCGACAGCGTTCATGAAGCCCGGGCCTCTGATATCGACGATCTCCGGCGCGTCGTCGCGGATCGATTGCAGCCGCTGCTTCAGCCGCGCGCCCAGCGCGTTGGCGCGGTCGCAGAGTTTCTCCTCGTCGATGACGTCGAGCACGGCATGCGCCGCGGCGACGCCGATCGGGCTGCCGCCATAGGTGCCGCCGAGCCCGCCGGGGTTCGGCGCATCCATGATCTCGGCACGCCCGGTGACCGCCGCCAACGGAAAGCCGCCGGCCAGGCTTTTCGCCATGGTGGTGATGTCGGGCGCCACTTCGTGATGATCCATGGCGAACATCTTTCCGGTGCGGGCAAAGCCGGTCTGCACCTCGTCGGCGATCAACAGCATGCCGTGCTGGTCGCAGATCTTGCGCAGCGCCGTCATAAACTCGCGCGGCGCCTCATAGAAGCCGCCCTCGCCCTGCACCGGCTCGACGATGATGGCGGCGACGCGGGCCGGATCGACATCGGCCTTGAACAGCCGGTCGAGCGCGGCCAGCGAATCGGCGACCGAGATCCCGTGCAGCGCCACCGGGAACGGCGCGTGGAAGACATCGGCCGGCATGGCGCCGAAGCCGACCTTATAGGGAACGACCTTGCCGGTCAGCGCCATGCCCATGAAAGTGCGGCCGTGGAAGCCGCCGGCGAAGGCGATGACCGCCGGCCGGCCTGTGGCGTTGCGGGCGATCTTGATGGCGTTCTCCACCGCCTCTGCGCCGGTGGTGACGAATATCGTCTTCTTGTCGAATTTGCCCGGCAGCATGCCGTTCAGCCGTTCGGCCAACCTGACATAGCTCTCATAGGGAACGACCTGGTGGCAGGTATGGGTGAAGCGGTCGAGCTGCGCCTTGACCGCCTCGATCACCTTGGGATGGCGGTGGCCGGTGTTGACGACGGCGATGCCGGACGAGAAATCGATGTAGCGGCGGCCTTCGACATCCCAGATTTCCGAGTTTTCGGCGCGGTCGGCATAGATTTGCGTTGTCATGCCGACGCCGCGCGAAATCGACTGGTTCTTGCGTTCGGAAATGGCTGAATTCTTCATGATGTCCCTCACCCGGCGGCGCCGGTTCTCGTTTGGATGACTGCCGGGAATTGTTCTGACCTTATTTCACGTTTTCCTCAAGTTGGCACTGGCGGCAGGCGATTGGGCCTGCCGCCGTTGGCGTCGTGTTCCTTCGCGAACAGCTGAATTTGACTCATGCCGTCCGCACAAACCCCTCGCTGGCCCTGAGCAGGTTGCGCGTATAATCCTTGCTGACGCGGCGCTCGACGAGGTCGTTCGCGGTGAGGTGCTCGACCGCCTCGCCGTTCTGCATCACCATCAGCCGCTCGCACATATGGGTGATGATGGCGAGGTCGTGGCTGACCATCAGGAAGGTCAGCTTGCGCCGCCGCCGGATCTCTTCCAAGAGGTTGAGCACCTCCGCCTGCACGGAAGCGTCGAGCGCCGAGGTCGGCTCGTCGAGCAGCAGGATCGACGGTTCGAGGATCAGGGCACGCGCAATCGCCACGCGCTGGCGCTGGCCGCCCGACAATTGATGCGAATAACGGAAGCGGAAGCCGGTGCCGAGCCCGACCTCGTCCAGCGCCCGCTGGATGCGCTTTTCGCCATCGGCAAAGCCGTGGATGGCGAGCGGCTCCTGCAGCAGGCGGTCGACGGTCTGGCGCGGATGCAGCGAGCCATAGGGGTCCTGGAAGACCATCTGCACCTTGCGATAAAAGGCCTTGTCGCGGCGCGCGCCGAGTTTTTTCCCGTTGACAGTGATGCTGCCCGAAGCGGCCGGTGCGAGGCCGGCGATTGCCCGCAGCAGCGTCGATTTGCCGGAGCCGGATTCGCCGACCAGGCCGAAGGATTCGCCGGACTGCACTTCGAGGCTGACGCCCTTCAGCGCGCGAAAGCGATCGAAGATCACCTCCAGCCTGTCGACGGAAAGAGCCGCCGTCATGCCGCCCACTCCGGCCTGCGATCGAGCACCGGCAGCGGGTGACGGTCGGCGCCGATCTTCGGCATGCAATTGAGCAGGCCGCGCGTATAGGGATGCTGGGCGCGGCCGAGCTCCGATGCCTTGAGCTGCTCGACCACCTTGCCGGCATACATGACGATCACCCGGTCGCAAAAGGACGAGACCAGGCGCAGGTCGTGCGAGATGAAGATCAGCCCCATGCCGCGCTCGCTGACCAGCCGGTCGAGGATGCCGAGCACGTCGAGCTGCACGGTGACATCGAGCGCCGAGGTCGGCTCGTCGGCGATCATCATTTCAGGCCCGGCGATCAGCATCATGGCGATCATGGCGCGCTGGCCCATGCCGCCCGACACCTCATGCGGATGCAGGTCGAAGACACGGGCCGGATCGCGGATCTGCACCGCCTCCAGCATGGCGAGCGCGCGGTCGCGGGCCTCCGCCTGGCCGACCTTCTCATGCGTGCGCAGCGTCTCGACGATCTGTCGGCCGATGCTCATCACCGGGTCGAGCGAATATTTCGGATCCTGCAGGATCATGGCGATGCGCTTGCCGCGCAGCGCCCGGCGGTCGCGGGGCGAGGCCGCGAGCAGGTCGATGCCGTCGAAAGCAAGTTTCCTGGCGGTGACCTCGGCCTGCGGCGGGGTCAGGCCCATGATGGCGCGGCCGGTCTGCGACTTGCCGGAACCGCTCTCGCCGACGATGCCGAGCCGTTCGCGGCCGAGCGAAAAGGAAACGCCGCGCACCGCCTCGATCCGGCCGGTGCGCGTCGGGAAGGTGACGCGCAGATCGTCGACCTCCAGCAGGGTGCTCGTTGGGTCGCCGTTCATTGGTCGCCGCTTCGGGGGTCGAGCGCGTCGCGCAGGCCGTCGCCGAGCAGGTTGAAGCCCAGGCTGACGATGAGGATGGCAAAGCCCGGTGCACCGGCCACCCACCATTGGTCGAGCACGAAGCGGCGGCCCGAAGCGATCATCGCGCCCCATTCCGGCAGTGGCGGTTGCGCGCCGAGGCCGAGGAAGCCGAGACCGGCGGCGGTCAGGATGATACCGGCCATGTCGAGCGTCACCCTGACGATCAGCGACGAGATGCAGAGCGGCATGATGTGGCGCAGCACGATGCGGAACGGCGAAGCACCCATCAATTGCACCGCCTTGATGTAATCCGAATTGCGCACGGTGAGCGTTTCGGCACGGGCAATTCGCGCGTAAGGCGGCCAGGAGGTGACGGCGATGGCGAGCACCGCATTCTCGATGCCGGGGCCGAGTGCCGCGACGAATGCCAGCGCCAGGATCAGCTTCGGAAACGCCAGAAAGATGTCGGTGATGCGCATCAGGATCGCATCGATCCAGCCGCCGGCATAGCCGGCGACGGTGCCGACCAGCAGGCCGATAGGGGCGGCGATGATGGCGACGAGAATGACGACGTAAAGCGTCCAGCGCGAGCCGAAGATGACGCGCGAAAGGATGTCGCGGCCGAGGTCGTCGGTGCCGAACCAGTGCTCGGCACTTGGCGCCAGCAGCCGCGAGCCCTTGAGGTCGCCGAATGTTGGCGAATAGGGCGCCAGCACATCGGCAAAGGCGGCGACCACCAGCAAAGCGATGATGATGAGCAGGCCGAGAAACGCCAGCCGGTTGGCGGAAAAGCGCCGCCACGCCACATAGGCACGGCCAAGCCTTGCCTGCATGCGCGAAGCCGGCCGCTCGCTGAGCAGCCAGTCGCGACGGCTTTGTATCGCTTCTGCGCTCATCGTACCTTGGTCCTTGGGTCGAGCACCCGGTAGAGCAGGTCGGACAGGAGATTGATGCCGATGAAAACCGAGCCGATGATGATGGTGCCGCCGAGCACCGCGTTCATGTCGGCGTTCTGCAGGGAATTGGTGATGTAGAGGCCGATGCCCGGCCATGAAAACACGGTCTCGGTCAGCACCGAGCCTTCGAGCAGGCCGGCATAGGAGAGCGCAATCACGGTGACCATCGGCACCGCCGCGTTGCGCAGCGCGTGGCCCCAGATGATGCGTGTTTCCGACAGGCCCTTGGCGCGCGCCGCCACGATATATTCCTGGGCAAGCTCGTTCAGCATGAACGATCGCGTCATCCGGCTGATGTAGGCGAGCGAGAAATAGCCAAGCAGCGAGGCCGGCAGGATGATGTGGCGGAAGGCATCGCGAAACACATCCCACTGCCGCTGCCACAGCGCATCCAAGAGATAAAAGCCGGTGATCGGCGTGAAGGTATATTCGTAGACAATGTCGAGACGGCCGGGAAAAGCCACCCATTGCAGCCTGGCATAGAACAGCACGAGCGCCAGCAGTCCCAGCCAAAAGATCGGCACGGAATAGCCGACCAGGCCGATGATCCGCACGATCTGGTCGATGATGCTGCCGCGCCGCACCGCAGCCAGCACGCCGAGCGGCACACCAAGCAATGCACCGATCAGCGTTCCCAGCGTCGCCAGCTCGATCGTCGCCGGAAAGGCGCGGCGAATGTCGGTCATCACCGGGTTGGTGGTCAGCACCGAGGTGCCGAAATTGCCGTTCAGGGCATTCTTCACATAGATGTAGAACTGCTCGATCAGCGGCAGGTCGAGACCCATCTCGCGGCGCGTCCGCTCGACGACATTGGCCGGCGCTCGGTCGCCGAGCACCGCCAGCACCGGATCGATGGGGATCACCCGGCCGATGAAGAAGGTCACCGCGAGAAGACCGAGATAGGTGGTTATCGCGATGACCAGGAAGCGGGCGATCGCCGACGCGACAGCGACAGCACGGGCGCTGTCGCGCCCTGCCGTCGCTTCGCTATCAACCGTGCTCATGCGGCGCGTCCGCCGGCATCACTCCTTGGAGATCTGGCCGACGAAGTTGGTGTCGAAGCTCGGGCCGAGCTCAAAGCCCTTGAGGTTCTTGCGCAGGCCGGCCACTTCCAGCTGCTGGTGGATGATGATGAAAGGACTGGTTTCGAGGACCTTCTTCTGCAGGTCCTGGTACATTGCGGCGCGCTTGGCAGCATCCTTCTCGAGCAACGCCGCTTCCGTCTGCTTGGTCAACTCCGGAATATCCCAGGCGTTGCGCCAGGCCAGCGTCTTGGTCTTGCCTTCATCCGAATTGTCGGAGTTGCTGGCGAAGGTCTGGGCATTGGAGTTCGGATCGAAGTAGTCCTGACCCCACTGGCCGATATAGATGTCGTGGTTGCGGGCGCGGTATTTGGTCAGCGTCTGCTTGCCGTCGCCGGGAATGATCTCCAGCTTGATGCCGGCCTGTCCCAGCGTCTGCTGGAACGATTCCGCCATGCCGGTCACCGGCTGGGTGTTGCGTACGTCCATGGTGACGCTGAAGCCGTCGGCCAAGCCGGCCTTGGCAAGCAGTTCCTTGGCCTTGGCGAGATCGAAGGTGAACGGATTCTCGTCTAGCTCGCCAAGCACGCCTTTCGGCAGGAAGGTCTGGTGGATCTCGCCGATGCCCTTGAGGATAGTCGAGCTCAAGGCATCATAGTCGACAAGATATTTGAAGGCCTGGCGAACCTCGGGCTTGGCGAGGTTCGGATTCTTCTGGTTGAGGCTGATGTAAAAGACCGTGCCCTTCGGCGCGCTGGTGGTGGTGAGATCGGCGTTCTTGGCGATGGCGTCGAGGTCGTTCGGCTCGAGATTGCGGGCAACGTCGATGTCGCCGGCCTCCAGCGCCAGGCGCTGGCCCGAGCTTTCCTTCATGTTGCGGTAGATGACGCGGGCAAGCTTGGCCTTTTCGCCGTGATAATTGTCGTTGCGCTCCATCACGACGACCTCGTTGGCCCGCCATTCGCGCAGCTTGAAGGCGCCGGAGCCGGCATAGCCGGTCTTCAGCCAGGCATTGCCGAAGTCATTGTCGTATTTGTAGTCGGCGCTGGGCGTCACCGCGGCGACATGTTCCTTGACCAGCTTGGCGTCGACGACCGAGGCGACGGTTGCCGACAGACAGTTCAGGACGAAGCTCGGCGCATAGGTCTTGTCGACGGTGAACTGGAACGTCGTGTCATCGACAGCCTTGGCCTTCTCGGTGACGTTGTCGCCATTGATGCCGAACTGGCCGATGATGAAGGCCGGGCTCTTGTCGAGCTTGATGGCGCGCTCGAACGAATAGGCGACGTCCGCCGCGGTGATCGGGTTGCCCGAGGCAAATTTCAGGCCGGGCTTGAGCTTGAAGGTGTAGGTCAGGCCGTCGTCGGAGACAGTCCAGCTTTCGGCGAGATCGCCCTTGACCTTGGACGTATCGCTGAGATCGAGGCGGACAAGAAGATCGTAAGTGTTGCCAGTGACCTCTGCGGTCGACAGCTCGAACGCCTCGCCCGGATCCATCGAGATGATGTCGTCGATCGCGAAACCCTCGACCAGCGTGTCGGCCGGCGTGACGGCAAGGGCAGGCGCACCGGCCAGAAGCAACGCGGACATGGCTGCGCCGGCGAGCAAGATGCGGGAGCGTAGAGCAAACTTTTCCATCATCATTTGTAACTGTTCCCTGTTTTTGTTGACCTGAGTTCCCGGCTCAGGGTTTTGGCATTTACTTGCCAAATCGAACGGTGACCCTGAACCGGTCGTCTTGGTGATTTTTATCCAGTTCGGCCTCACCATATCCGGCGGTTTCAGGCGCGGCAACGAGCATTTGCAAAGCTGTTTGTTGGACCAGATCAGGCAGCCACCACCGCCGGAAGCAACAACCCGGAGCGCAGCTATTTCAACGCGGTGATCAGGTCGGCGTCGGGAAAACAGGTGACGGCGCGACCTTTCCTGGCCTGCCATTTGCCGATCGACCGGCGTGTCTTGAAACCGGGCAGGCCGTCGGCGCTGCCGACGTCGTAGCCCTCGGCCTCCAGCGCCCGCTGCAGGGCGGCGATATCCGACCTGTGGAGCCCGCCAACCGCGCCCCAGCGCCCCGAAAAATTGCTGTCGCCATTCACGATGCGGTCAGCGCCGTGGCCGATGAACAGGGCGTAGAGATCGCTGGTGTTGTATTGCTTAAGCACGTAGAAATTGGGCGTGACGATGAAGGCCGGACCGCTGCGCCCGGCCGGCATCAAAAGAAAGCCTTCGGCCTTCAACTCGCGCGCCGGAAACGGCTTTGGCGTGGCACGTTCGATGCCCATATCAGCCCACTCGGAAATCCTCTTGCCCTGATCCGGCCCTTCGAGCGAACAGGAGACCGCTTCCGGGACCGTCACCTCGAAGCCCCAGCCGCGGCCCTTCACCCAGCCATAGTTGACAAGATAATTGGCGATCGAGGCCAGCGTATCCGGCACCGAGTTCCAGATGT
Organism: Mesorhizobium sp. WSM4849; assembly: GCF_055811385.1. Taxonomy (NCBI): domain Bacteria; kingdom Pseudomonadati; phylum Pseudomonadota; class Alphaproteobacteria; order Hyphomicrobiales; family Phyllobacteriaceae; genus Mesorhizobium; species Mesorhizobium sp. WSM4849. Next base: position 137,809 of record NZ_JBVVPW010000001.1, on the reverse strand, counting down.
CGGCCCGGCCGTCGCCATCGAAGTCGACGGCATGCCTGAGGAACGAACTCGGCATGAACTGCGGCTGGCCGAGCGCGCCTGCCCATGACGACTTCATCGCGCCGACCGGGGCCAGCCCACGCTCGACGATTTCGAGTGCCGCCATAAGCTCGGTGCGGAAGAAGTCCTTCCTGGTCGCCATGAACGCCTTGGTGCCCAGCACTTCGAAAGCGTCGTAAGGCATCTTCGCCGCGCCAAAGCCGGTCTCGCGACCCCAGATCGCCAGCAGCACCTCGCCCGGCACGCCGTAGCGCTTCTCAATCGCGGCGATCGTCCTGGCATTGGCCGCCTTGCGCGTGCGGCCACCGGCGGTCACGGCGCGAACCGTCTTTTCGGCGAAATAGGCGCCGGGCGAACCGAACTCCGCCTGATGCTGCTTCTGCGGCGTCTTCGCCTTTTTGCCCGGCATCACCAGGCCGGGCAGTTTGAGATTCGGTTTGACACCGTCGAAGGCGGCGTCGAAGGTTTTTCTGGAGATGCCTTTGGCGCTGGCTTCAGGCCAGAGATCGCTGCTGAGCCAGGCGTGGAACTGGTCGTCGATTTTTGCGGCTGAGGCGGGGGTGGCGAGGAGGAAGGCAGTCAGTGCGACGAGGAGAAAAGCGACGGCCAGCCTGCAAAGTCCGCGTTCTGTCGCGCCCCCCTCTGTCCTGCCGGACATCTCCCCCACTTGGGGGGAGATTGGCAGCTTTGACCACGGCGCTTTTTCTCCAACGCTGGAGGTTCGCGAAAGCCAGCGTAACGGCCAATCTCCCCCCTTGTGGGGGAGATGCCAAGTTTTGGCAAAGAGGGCAGGACAGAGGGGGGCGCCACAGAACGCAATCATCTCAAGCATACCTCCCCCACCAGCCTCAAAACGCCGTCCGCGAGCGCAGCGCGGCGGCCAGCGTGCCTTCGTCGAGATAGTCGAGTTCGCCGCCGACCGGGACGCCATGGGCCAGCCGCGTTACTTTGATATCGAAGCCGGACAATTGATCGGTGAGATAATGCGCGGTGGTCTGGCCTTCGACCGTAGCGTTGACGGCAAGGATCACCTCCTTGACCTCGCCACCGGCGACGCGGTCGATCAGCGAGCGAATGTTGAGTTGCTCGGGGCCGATGCCGTCGAGCGGCGACAGCGAGCCGCCGAGCACGTGGTAGCGGACATTCATGGCGGCCGCCCGCTCCAGCGCCCACAGGTCGGCCACGTCCTCGACGACGATAAGCGTGCCGGCGTCGCGGCGCGGATCGGTGCAGATCATGCAGGGGTCGGATGTATCGACATTGCCGCAGGTCGAGCAGATGCGCACCTTGTCGACGGCCTCGCTCATGGCGGCGGCCAGCGGCGACAGCAACTGCTCCTTCTTCTTGATGAGGTGAAGCGCTGCCCGCCTGGCCGAACGGGGCCCGAGCCCCGGCACCTTGGCCAGAAGCTGGATCAGGCGTTCGATCTCGGGACCGGCGATTCGCTTCGACATCGCATCGGTTTAGGATTTTTCAATGGGTTTTGGAACACTCCTGCGGCGTGCGGCCTTCAAACGCAACGACGCCGCTGCCGTCAGTAGGCTTCCAGCGGCCTGCCCTGGCCGGCGATCATCGCGCCGATGGCGTCGGTGTTCTCGGGCGTCGATTCAAACGACATCGTCGGCTCGGCCGGCGCCGCCGGGAATGACGTGACCGGTCGCGCACCGGCGGTGCCGCCGAAACGGGCCGCGTCCGGCTCTTGCATCGCCACAAGCGTCGTCTTCTCTGGCGTCGTCTTCTCTGGCGTCGCCTTTGCCGGTTGCGATGCGATTGCGGTCACGTAGGTTGCCTTGGCGAATTCTGCCTTGGCGGCCGGCGCCGCGGAGGCCACGAGCGTCACCGGTGCGGCGCGCGCCGAATTCCGCGGTGCGGACTGTGCCATGGCGACCGTGGGCTCGTCCGGCAACGGTTTCCAGTTCCGGCCGCGCTTTTCGTAGAAGGCGTTGCCGCCGGCGACCATGGTGTAGTGCATGTTCTTGTAGGGGAAACGCAGGCCGGCGGTGTGAAAGAACATCGAGTTCTTCAGCTTGGCCTTGCGCTCGCCCTTGAGCACCGCCTCGGCGGCTTCCTCGACATCGGGCATCGCCTTCGAATTCATCCGCCGTGTCATCACGCCCGGCGCGAACTGGCCACGCTCGCCGACTACCTCACAGATGGTGTTGCCGTGCTTGCCGGAGCGCAGCCGGTTCATGACCACCGTGCCGACAGCAATCATGCCGTCACGGCTCGACCGGTTGGATTCGAAGAACATCGCGCGCTGGAGGCACTCCTTGTCCTTCGCTGTGTGGCTGTAGGGCCGGGACCTGACGGCATCGGTCAGGCTGGCCACGGACAGGCCGTGCGTGGTCTGACTGCAGGCGGCCAAAAACAGCGGAGAGGTGATGACGCCGAGCAGCAACGGCGTCTTCCATCGGGTCGCGATCAAAGATATCCCCTCATTCTGTCGCCAGCCCGCCCCTGGTTGCGGCAAGAATGAGACACTTTCAGGCAAAAAGATGGCTAAAGCGTTATTAAGTGTACGGAGTTGCCGAATGGACACACCGGTGGAGCAAGCGACCGCCGGATCGCGGCATGGCACTCCATGGCCACTATAACGGCATGGATCCTATCTTAGGATCTCCACAGGAGGGGCTTCCCCAAGGCTGGAGCAATGGGCTCAGTCGACCGGCATAGCTATCAACACACCTTAGAACGGCAGCTTCATTCCCGGCGGTATCGGCAGTCCTGCGGTCAATGCTTGGGTCTTTTCCTGCATCATCTGCTCGACCTTGGCCCTGGCGTCATTGTGGGCGGCGAGAAGCAGATCCTCCAGAATCTCGACCTCGTCCTCCTTGAACAGCGACGGGTCGATTTTCAGGGACTTCATCTCGAATTTGCCGGTCAGCGTCACGCTGACCAGGCCGCCGCCGGCCTGTCCGGTGGCTTCCAACGTGGCGATCTCGTCCTGCATGGCCTGGAACTTGGCCTGCATTTCTTTCGCCTTGCCCATCAGGCCGAGAAGATCTTTCATCGCGTGGTCCTCTACGATTGATCTGGTTTCTTGTTTGAGCATAATCTTCTCCGAAAACCGGCTCCCACTTTTCGGGATCATGCTTAGGTTTCGTCGTCGTCTGTGGCCGGCTCGATCGGAACCTCGGCCTCCACCGCATCGGCTTCCGGTGCGTCGGGAATGCGCACGTCGATGATCTTGGCGCCGGGAAAACGCGCCAGGATGGCGGCGACGGTCGGGTCGCTCCTGGCATCGAGGAGCGCGTTTTCGCGTTTGGTCGATTCCATCTCGGCCAGCGTCTGGCCGCCCTCTTCCTTTGACAGCGAGACCAGCCAGCTGCGGCCGGTCCAGGCGCGCAATTTGGCGGTCAGATCGTTGAGCAGCATCTTCGGCGCGTCATCGGTCAAGCTGACGTCGATGCGGCCCGGCTCGATGCGCACCAGGCGCACGCAGCGCTTCACCAGCACCTTGAAGGCCATGTCGCGCTGGGCGTCGGCAAGGGCGACGATGTCAGCCAGCGACTTCACCGGCACCGGCACCGGCGCATCCGCGACCGGCTCCGGCGCCGGAACGAAAGCCGCAGGCATCGGCTCGGGTTCGACCAGCCGCATCGTCTGCGCGCCGCCATTGGCCGTTGACATCCGCGTCTGCGCCACGGCGCTGGCGCCGCCGTTGCTGGGATTTGCGGGGCCAGAATTTGCTGGGCCGGGACTTGCCGGTCCAGAGCTTGCCGGCGCACCATTCAAGCGTGGCGCTCCACCCGGCATCGACGCTCCGCCCTCCAGCGATTTCAGCGCCTCGTCCAGTGTCGGCAGGCCGGCGGCATGCGCCAGCCGGATCAGCACCATTTCGGCGGCACTGACCGGCCGGTTGGAGGACTGCACCTCGGGAATGCCTTTCAACAGCATCTGCCAGGTCCGCGACAGCACCCTGACCGACAGCGCCTTGGCGAAATCGGCGCCGCGTCGTCGCTCGTCCTCGGACAGCGAGGCGTCCTCGAGCGCGGTCGGCACGAAGCGCAACCGGGTGACGAGGTGGTTGAACTCGGCAAGGTCGGTCAGCACCGCGGCCGGATCGGCGCCGGTGTCGTACTGGTTGCGGAATTCGGCCAGTGCGGCCGCCACGTCGCCCTTCATCACATATTCGAACAGGTCGACGATGCGGGCGCGGTCGGCGAGCCCGAGCATGGCGCGCACCGCTTCGGCGCTGACCGCGCCGCTGCCATGGGCGATCACCTGGTCGAGAATGGACAGCGAATCGCGCGCCGAGCCTTCGGCCGCGCGGGCGATCATGGCCAGCGCGTCGTCGTCGACGGCAATGCCTTCCCTAGCGGCGATCGAGGAGAGATGCGCGACCAGCGTGCCGGCATCGATACGCCTGAGGTCGAAGCGCTGGCAGCGCGACAAAACGGTGATCGGAACTTTGCGGATTTCGGTGGTGGCGAAGATGAATTTGACGTGTGGCGGCGGCTCCTCCAGCGTCTTCAGCAGGCCGTTGAAGGCCTGGGTCGAGAGCATGTGCACTTCGTCGATGATGTAGACCTTGTAGCGCGCAGATACCGGCGCGTAACGCACGCGCTCGATGATGTCTCTGATGTCGTCGATGCCAGTGTGCGAGGCGGCGTCCATCTCAATGACATCGACATGGCGGCCTTCCATGATCGCCTGGCAATGCTCGCCCAGCACCGCAAGATCGACCGAAGGCTGGTCGACGGCAGCGGTCCTGTAGTTGAGCGCCCGCGCCAGGATGCGCGCCGTCGTCGTCTTGCCGACACCGCGCACGCCGGTCAGCATCCAGGCCTGGGCTATCCGGCCGGTGGCGAAGGCGTTGGTGAGGGTGCGGACCATCGGCTCCTGGCCGATCAGTTCGGAGAAATTTGCAGGACGGTATTTGCGCGCCAGAACGCGATAGGCGGCGGTCTTTTCCGTTCCCGAATTTCCGGCTTCGCTCATTCGCCCGTAAAGCTCCAAGGGCCGCGCCTGCAGGCGGCCGATTCCTGCGCATAGTTTCGCCCGCAGGGCTTAGCGCCGTCAATGTCGCGGGAGAAAGGCGAAGAGGTGGGAGGCTGGAACAATGACCCGTTCCGGGCTCGTTAGGGCTGCTTCCTTCCGGACCTGACCCGGTTGGCGAGTGGACCGTCCACCACCAACCTCCCGCTTTCCATATCGGCAATTCGGCGATGAAATGCAAGGGCGCAGGATCAATCAGCCGGGAGTGGCGTCGAAAGCTGAAACAAAAAAACCCGCCTCGGGGCGGGTTATTGGCGCAAATCAGCACCATGCCCAAACCAGTAGCATAACTGCCGTCACAAAGCAACGATTCGCTTGCCGCCTCTTGCGGGCCACCGGCAGCCGCTCTAGCGTTCAAAAGTCTAAAAAACACGACAAAAGTGAAGGAAACGCCGATGTCGCCGGGCCTCGAGGCCGGATTCACGCTGGATGCTCGTCTGGAGGCGGACAGCGAGCAGTTGATGTGGCTCGGCTTGTGCGAGTTGCGGGTGATGAACGACCGCCGCTGGCCGTGGCTGCTCCTGGTGCCGCAGCGGCCGGGCGCGGAGGAAATCCATGATTTGACGCCGCTCGACCAGGCGATGCTGACCTTCGAGACCAACATGGTGGCGCAGGCGCTGAAAAGCGTGACCGGCTGCACCAAGATAAACAGCGGCGCACTTGGCAACATCGTCCGCCAGTTGCATGTCCATGTCATCGCGCGCTCGGAGGGGGATCCCGGCTGGCCGGGCCCGGTGTGGGGGCACGGCATGCGCGAGCCCTACCAGCGGTCGGACCTTCGCCGGTTTGCGCAACAGATAAAGGCGGCGCTATAAGCCTGTCCCGTGTCCATCCTGAAGTTGAGTCCCCATGAGCTTCCGCCTGTTTGACGCGCCCTTGCGTGAGCCGAGCCAATTCGTCGGCTTCGCCGGCAACATGATCGACCGGCAATCGGAAAACCGCGCCGACGATTCCGTCGAAAAGGCCCTCGCCGATCCCTCGGCCAGGCTTTTGCTGATGCATTGCGGGCGGCTCTACCTGAAGCTCAGGGATGGTGACTTCGACCCCTGGTTCGGCGCCGAGGAAAGCCGGCCGCTCCGGGCGTCGCTCGACCATGGCGTCCTGCTCGGTTTTTCCGACAGCGGCCCGGTGCTCGCGGTGCCGGCCGGGCTCGATCCCGAACAACTGCCGGAGACGATCAAGGCCATCGACTATCGCTCGGTCTATATACAGGGGCTGATCGACGAGGCGGCCGCCGGCGCGATGGCGCAAGGCGCTGCATTGCTCGCCTGGCATGCCAGCCACCGCTTCTGCAGCAAATGCGGCGCTGAAGCCGAGATGCGGGCCGGCGGCTATAAGCGGCTGTGCCCGGCCTGCGCCACCGAGCATTTTCCGCGCACCGACCCGGTGGCGATCATGCTGACCGCAACGCGTGAAAAATGCCTGCTTGGCCGCGGCCGGCATTTCGCGCCGGGCATGTATTCGGCACTTGCCGGCTTCATCGAACCCGGCGAGACGATCGAGGCGGCGGTGCGCCGTGAAACGCTGGAGGAAGCCGGCATCCGGCTTGGCCGCGTTGTCTACCATGCCAGCCAGCCCTGGCCGTTTCCCTATTCGCTGATGATCGGCTGCTTCGGCGAACCGCTCAATGACGACATCCAGGCCGACCTCAACGAGCTGGAGGACTGCCGCTGGTTCTTTCGCGACGAGGTGCTGTCGATGCTGGCCCGCGAGCATCCGGGCGGCCTGGTCACGCCGCCGAAGGGGGCGATCGCCTACAACCTCATCCGCGCCTGGGCAGACAGCGCATAGCCTTGCAGAGGGAAGCAAAATGATCCGTCATACAGTGGTGTTCAGGCTGAAGCACAAGGACAGCTCAGTCGAGGAGAAGAAATTCCTTGCCGACGCGAAAATATTGGCGGCGATACCGGGCGTCGAAAAGTTCGAGCAGCTGCGTCAGGTCAGCCCGAAGAACGATTTTCGTTTCGGCTTCTCGATGGAGTTCGCCGACCAGGCCGCCTATGCAGGCTATAACGACCATTCCGACCATGTCGCCTTCGTCCGCGACCGCTGGATCCCAGAGGTCGAGGCGTTTTTGGAGATCGACTACGCGCCGCTGAGCTAGCATCAATCATTCGAGCAAGTTCGACCGAGAGCAGCCCTCATCAGCCGGTCGGTGACTTGCCAGTGAAAATCGCCAGTTGAGCGGCGAAAGCACGCTTGTAGGCGGACCGGGCTTCGCCGCGGGCGACATAGGCGGAGAGGTTCGGATATTCGTCGAGTGTACCCGACACGCTCAACCTTAGCAGCACGTGCACCATCATCAGGTCCCCGGCGCTGAACGCACCATCGAGCCAGTCGGCATCGCCAAGGCGACCGGAAAGCTCGCCCAGCCGGTCACGGATGCGATCCTCGACGACAGGCAGGCGCTGTTCGTGCCAGGTCTCGCCGCGCTCCAAGAGCACGGCGGTTTGGCGTTCAAGGATCGGCGGCTCGACGGTGTTTAGCGCGGCAAACATCCATGAGATTGCGCGCGCCCGGGCATTCGCATCGTCTGGCAGCAGGCCACCATGGCGCTCGGCGATATGGAACACGATCGCCCCCGACTCGAACAGGGCGAGATCGCCTTCGTCATAGGTCGGAATCTGCCCGAAAGGATGAAGCGCGAGATGCGCGGGTTCCTTCATCTCGCTGAACGAAACAAGACGAACCTGGTAAGGCTGGCCCACTTCTTCAAGCGCCCAGCGAACACGCATGTCGCGCGCCAGTCCCCTGCCGCGATCGGGCGACTGCTCAAAGGCGGTGATGGTGGGGATCATTGGAAGGCTCCGGATGATTGCATGACGCCATCGTGCGTCACATCGTCGATTGAGATCAGTTTCCTCATCTCGTCGTCTCCCTTCGTCGATTGTGGCAACCAAAGGACGAATGTCGAGCCGGAATTCCGACATCTGGATGATAAAATCGAGGCCTGACGTCTGCCTGAACTACTGCTCGTCAATCGCGCGTGACCGCCGCAACGGAGGCGCGTAGCGCTCCGGCGAAGTCGGGATGGCCATAGAGGTCGTTGTGGCCAGCCGCTATGGCGATGTGGCTGCGCAGGTCACGGGCGGCCGCGCGCAGAGGTGCCGAACGTGCCGCAGGAACGATGGTGTCGTTCTCGGCGACGATGACGGCCGTGGGCACATCGAGGTCGCGCAGCGTTTCTGCCGTCTCCATGCGGTGCCGCAGCAAGAGGCGCACCGGCAGCCAGGGATAGTGGTGAGCGGCGAGTTCTTTCAGCGAATCGAAGGGAGTAACTATGACGATGCCGCGCAGAGGCCGGGCCGTCGCCAGATCGACCGCGACCGCAGCGCCGACGCTAAGGCCGATGGCGGCGATGCCGGCTTTGGCACCGGTGGCCAAGTGGTCATGGGCGCGTCGGGCGTCCTCGAACAGGGCGGCGGCCGACGGGCTTCCGCTGCTCGGCGCGTAGCCGCGGTAGTGCAGCGCAGCGATCTCGTGTTCGGGAAATAGCTGGTGCAGCAACAAGGCAAGTGCGTCGGCATTCCAGGCATTTCCGGCGAATCCCAGCAGGAGCGGGCGTGGCTCGACCGGCGCCTGCCTCGCCGCCAGCCGTACCAGAACGACGCGCTCGCCATCCTCCGTCGCCAGCTCGACATGGCGGGCCCCGGCCGGCAGATCGGGTCCGAACGCCGCAAGGCCGGCCGGAAAGATCAGCCAGGACTGAAGCACATACACGACGGCGACAAAAACCGCATACAATCCAGCGACTGCGAGCGTCAGTTTCAGGAGCCACATTGCAGCAATGTCGCCCGGCGCCCGTCACCTGGCAAGGCGCTGAGTTAGTCCGCCACCTTCCATTGCTCGCGCGACTGGCTGGCCGGATAGACGCCCAGAATCCGCATTTCGCGCGAGAAGAAGGCAAGCTCGTCGAGCGCCAGTTTTACCAGCGGATCGTCGGGATGGCCCTCGATATCGGCGTAGAACAGGGTCGCCGTGAATGCGCCGAGCTGATAGCTCTCCAGCTTGGTCATGTTGATGCCGTTGGTGGCAAAACCGCCCATCGCCTTGTAGAGCGCGGCCGGCACGTTGCGGACGCGGAAGATGAACGTCGTCATCATCCTGGCGTCGGCGGAAGGGCGTTCTGCCCACTGCCTGTTCCTGGTCAGCACGACGAAGCGGGTGACGTTGCTGTCGGTATCCTCGACATTCTCCTCGATGATGTCGAGCCCGTAGAGCGTCGAGGCCAGCGCCGGCGCCAGCGCCGCCATGGTGCGGTCCTTCAGCTCGGCGACTAGCTTGGCGGCGCCCGCCGTGTCGCCGGCGACCACCGGCTTCCAGCCGTTCTTGCGGATATATTTGCGGCACTGGCCGAGCGCATGGATGTGACTGTGCACGGTCCTGACCTCGTCGCGCCTGACGCCGGGCAGAACCATCAGCTGGAAATGGATCGGCAGGAAATATTCGCCGACGATGTGCAGCTTCGATTCCGGCAGGAGGTGGTGGATGTCGGCGACGCGCCCGGCAATCGTGTTCTCGATCGGGATCATGGCGAGGTCGGCCTTGCCGGTCTCGACCGCATTGAAAGCATCCTCGAAGGTCGGGCACGGCAACGGCTCCATATCAGGGAACATGTTGCGGCAGGCGGTGTCGGAATTGGCGCCCGGCTCGCCCTGGAAGGCTATTCTGTTGGTTTTTTCAGGCATGCCAAATGTCTCAGGTTGACCAGATGTCTCAGGTTGAAAGGATGGTTCTGGCGCGTTCGAGATCGTCCGGCGTGTCGACGCCGAACGGCGCCGACTGCACGATCTCGGCATCGATGCGCATGCCGGCCTCCAGCGCCCGCAACTGCTCGAGCTTCTCGCGCCGTTCCAGCGGCGACGGCTTCAGCGCGACGAAGCGCTCGAGCGCTGAGCGGCGATAGGCATAGAGGCCGATGTGATGATAGAGCGGCCCCTCGCCCCAGGGCGCGGTGGCGCGGGTGAAGTAGAGCGCCCGCAGCCGTGTCTCAGACAGCGGCGAGCCGACGATCTTGACGACATTCGGATTGGTTTTTTCCTCGTCGCGGACGATCTCGATGCCGAGCGTGGCGATGTCGACTGTCGCATCCTCAAAAGGCCTCAGCGCGGCATTGATGATGGCCGGATCGATGGTGGGCAGGTCGCCTTGCACGTTGACGATCGTTTCGACCTTGCGCCCGGGATCCAGCGTGGCCAGCGCCTCGAAGATGCGGTCTGAGCCCGATTCGTGGCCCACCCGCGTCATCACCGCCTCGAACCCGTGCGCGCGCACCGCCTCCGCCACGCTTTCAGTATCGGTGGCGACCACCACCCGGCCGAGCCCGGCTTCGGCGGCGCGGCGGGCGACATGGACAATCATCGGGACGCCGGCGATGTCGGCCAGCGGCTTGCCCGGCAGGCGGGTCGAGGCCATGCGGGCCGGGATGAGAATGAGCGTGGACATCGGGTGATGAAGCGTCCGAAAAAGAGGAAGGGAAAAGTGGCAAAAGGTCTCACTGGCAGCGCCCTTATAGGTGTTGCAACGCCAGAGCAAAAGACCTAGTTTCCGCCCGATTTGACCGCCCCGCGGGGTGGTTCACGATTACCGACGGACAGAGTGGACAGATCGGTCCGCCGGAAAAGGGAGCCTGGGGCGTATGGACTCTTTCGAAATCAACAAGCTGATCGGCGGCCTGCTCGGAACCGTGTTCGTCGTCTTCTCGATCGGCATCATATCCGATGCGCTGTTCGCCTCCCCCACACCGGAAAAACCCGGCTTTGCCATCGAGGCGACCGAGGAGCCTGCCGAGGGCGGCCCGGCAGCCCCCGCTGCAGAAGCCAAGCCGATCGCCGACCTTCTGGCCAACGCCAATGTCGAGGCGGGCGCCGCCGTGTTCAAGAAGTGCCAGGCCTGCCACACCGGCGAAAAGGGCGGACCGAACAAGGTCGGCCCCGACCTCTGGGATCTCATCGACCGTCCCGTCGCCGAGCATGCGGGCTTCGCCTATTCGGCCGGCATGAAGGAGTTTTCCAAGGGCGGCGCCGAGAAGTGGACCTACGACAACATCAATCACTTCCTCCTCTCGCCGAAGAAGTTCGTGAAGGGCACGGCGATGGGCTTCGCCGGCCTGCCGAAGGACGAGGACCGCGCCAACGTCATCGCCTATCTGCGCACGCTGTCGGACAGTCCGAAGCCGCTGCCGACGGCTGGCGCTTCAGCAGCCGCACCGGCCGAAGGCGCGGCGCCGGCCAAGCCGGCAGAGGGTGAAGCACCGGCCGCCCCTGCGGCGCCTGCTGCTCCCGCACCAGCTCCGGCGCAATAACGCAATTGTAATCGAAACATTCCTTGAAAAAGCCGGGTTCAGCCCGGCTTTTTCAAGGGGAAAATCGCATGCGCGGCGACAAAGCCGGGCTGTCGCGGTTTTCATGAGCGTCAAATGAACTAGATTGTCCGCTAACAGCTATCGCGCAGAGGAGAAGGCATGACGGTTGGCCGAACGTTTCTCAGATCGATGCTGGTTGTGGCGGCTTTTGCCGGCGGCCTGCAAGCAGCCTTCGCGGACGAATGGCGCACCACCTCGTCGCTGATCGGCGAATCCAAATATGGCAATAACTTCCAGCACTACGACTACGTCAATCCGAACGCGCCGAAGGGCGGCACGCTGAATTCGGTGGTGCTCGGCACGTTCGACAGCTTCAATCCCTATATCGTCCAGGGTTCGCCGGCAGCCGGTTTTGCCCAATTCGGCGGCGGCTTGCTCTACGACACGCTGATGGAGCAGGCGACCGACGAAGGCAGCGTCAGCCATCCGCTGATCGCCGACGCCTACAAACATCCGGACGACTATTCCTCTGCGACCTACCGTCTTGATCCGCGGGCCAAATGGCATGACGGCAAGCCGATCGCCACCGACGACGTGATCTGGTCGTTTCAGGTGCTGAAGGCCAACAGCCCGATGTACAGCCGCTATTTCGAGAATGTCACCGAGGCGATTGCGGTTTCCGACCGCGAGGTGGAATTCCATTTCGACCAGAAGGGCAACCGGGAGTTGCCGAAAATTCTCGGCGATCTCGTCGTGCTGCCGAAGCACTGGTGGGAAGGCACCGACGCCACCGGCAAGAAGCGCGACATCACCAGACCGACCTTGGAGCCGCCGCTCGGCTCGGCCGCCCACAAGATCGCCAGCTTCAAGCCTGGCTCTGAAATCATCTGGCAGAGGGTTCCGGACTACTGGGCTGCCAAACTGCCGGTGAAGATCGGCCGCGAGAATTTCGACAGGCAGCGTTTCAGCTATTTTCTCGACGACAATGCGGCCTGGCAAGCCTTCACCAAGGGCGGACTGCATGACATCAGGCCGGAAAACAGTTCGAGGCGCTGGAACACGGCCTATAATTTCCCGGCAGTCCAGGCCGGCGACGTCATCAAGCAGGAATTCAAGACCGCCTCACCCGAGCCGATGCAGGCCTTCATGCTCAACACGAGGCGTCCGCTGTTTGGGGATCGCCTGGTGCGCGCCGCGCTGACTTACCCGCTCGACTTCGAGACCATGAATCGTACCCTGTTCTTCGGTTCCAACACCCGTACCAGCAGTTACTTCCAAGGCACCGAACTGGCATCGAGCGGCCTGCCGCAAGGCAAGGAGCTGGAGATCCTCGAGCAATATCGCGACAAGCTGCCGCCCGAAGTCTTCACCCAGGAATTCAAGCTGCCGGTCTACGATTCGCCACAGGCGGAGCGCAAGTATCTCAAGACTGCGGTCGATCTCTTCGCCAAGGCGGGCTGGGTGATCAAGGGCGGCAAGATGGTCAATGCCAAGACGGGCGAGCCCTTCAAGTTCGAAATCCTCGGCTGGAACGACACCGACCAGGTCCTTTCCAGTCCCTACATCGCCAATCTGCGCAAGATCGGCGTCGACGCCACGCTGCGGCTGATCGACCAGACCCAATACATCAACCGCATCAACAATTTCGACTTCGACGTCACCATATCGCAGTTGGGACAGTCGGATTCGCCGGGCAACGAGCAGCGTGATTTCTGGAGCTCCAAGGCCGCTGACACGCCTGGATCGCGCAACTACGCCGGCATCAAGAATCCGGTCGTCGATGCGCTGGTCGACCGCGTCATCTTTGCCACCGACCGCGACGATCTGGTTGCTGCCACCCATGCGCTCGACCGGGTGCTGCTGTGGAATTACTATGTCGTGCCGCAACACCATCGGTCGGCGGTCTGGATAGCCTACTGGAACAAGTTCGGCATCCCCGAGAAGCAACCGGCCTATAGCGGCGTCGACCAGAATTCCTGGTGGATCGATCCGGATAAGGAAAAGGCGCTGGCGGCAAAATACAAGACCGGCAATTGATGGCGGCGCTCCCCCGCCGCGCCGCTCTGGCCCGCCGCGACTTTCTGGCCCTGGGCGCCGCTGCCACGGCGGCAGCTTTGCTGCCCGGCCGGGCCTTCGCCGCCGTCGCGACCGGCGTAAAGCTGCACGGCCTGTCGGCCTTCGGCGACCTCAAATATTCCCCAGGTTTCAGGCATTTCGCCTATGTCAATCCGGACGCGGCCAAGGGCGGCCAGATGAATTTCGCACCGCCGAACTCCACCTTCAATCAGAGCTTCCTGACGTTCAACACGTTGAATTCGCTTGTGTTGAGGGGGGAATCGCCGCCGCGCACCGAACTCTGCTTCGATTCGCTGATGGCAAGCGCTCTCGATGAGCCGGATGCGGTCTATGGCCGGCTTGCCGAGTCCGTTACCTTGTCGCCGGACCGCAATGGCTTCCGCTTCAGCCTGCGACCGCAGGCGCGCTTCCACGACGGCTCGCCACTGACAGCGGAGGACGTCGCCTTCGCATTGAAGCTTTACAAGGACAAGGGCCATCCGAACCTCTCCCAGGCGTTGCGTCATATGACGGAGGCGGTCGCAGTCGATCCGGCAACCGTCGACCTCACCTTCAACGGCAAACAGTCGGCGCAGAATATCCTTGCGGTCGTCGCCATGCCGATCGTGTCCAAAGCCTTTTATACGGTCAATGATTTCGATGCCTCGACGATGAAACCGCCGCTCGGCTCCGGACCTTACAAAATAGGGCGCGTGGCCGCGGGACAGACCGTCGAATATGAGCGTGTCGCCGACTATTGGGGCAGGGATTTGGCCGTGAACCGCGGCCTCTACAATTTCGACCGCATCCGCATCGATTTTTACATCAATCGCCAGGCTGCGTTTGAAGCCCTGAAAAAGGGGGACACGCATTTTCGCGAGGAATTTACCTCGCGGGTGTGGGCGACCGGTTACGACTTTCCGGCGCTGAAGGACGGCAGGGTCGTCAAACGCGAATTTCCCGGAGAGAAAACGCCATCCATGCAGGCTGTCGCGCTGAACCAGCGTCGTCCGCAATTCCGCGATGTGCGCGTCAGACGAGCGATCGCCAATTGCTTCGATTTCGAATGGACCAAGCGGGTTCTGTTTTACGGCGCCTACGAGCGCTCGCAATCGAACTTCGAGCGGTCGGATTACAAGGCCGAGGGCCTGCCCTCGCCCGAGGAATTGGCCCTGCTGGAGCCGTTCCGAGCCGAGTTGCCGCCGGAAACCTTCGGCGAAGCGGTGATGCAGCCTGTCTCCGACGGTTCGGGCCACGACCGCAAGCTGCTGCGCGCGGCTTCGAGACTGCTTGCCGAAGCCGGCTGGAAGCGAGCCGGCAATTTCGTCGTCAATGAAAAGGGTGAGCGGCTGCGGGTGGAAATGCTGGCTGAGGACGATGGCATCGTTCGGCTTTTCACCCCGTGGTCCGAGAACATGAAAACGATCGGAATCGACGCTTCGATCCGGCAGGTCGATTCGACGCAATATGAACAGCGGCAGAGCAATTTCGACTTCGATTTCAACCTGCTCGCATGGTCGATCGGGGCGACGCCGACTGCCGACGGCCTGGAAATCCTCTATGATTCGCGGATGGCGAAAACGCCGGGAATGCGCAATTATCCCGGTACGGAAAGCAAAGCCGTCGACGCGCTGATCGAGGCAGCCGGCAGGGCGCAGAGCCGGATAGAACTGGTCACGGCGCTCAAAGCGCTCGATCGGGTCTTGCGCGCGCGGCTAGACTGGATTCCAACATATTATCTCGCGAATCACCGAGTGGCCTATTGGGACATGTTCGGCTTTCCCGAGCAGAAGCCCGATTTCGGCTTTCCGGTCGAGGCGCTGTGGTGGTTCGACAAGGACAAGGCGGCAAAGATTGGCAAAGCCTGAGATTTTCGCTCAAGCAAGGCAGAGAGCCTGATGGGCGCCTATATCCTGCGCCGCATCCTGCTGATGATCCCGACCCTGTTCGGCATCATGGCGGTGTCCTTCGCCGTCATCCAGTTTGCACCGGGCGGGCCGGTCGAGCAGGTCATCGCCAGGCTGACCAACCAGGGCGGCAGCGATCGGCTTGGCGGCGGCGGTGGTGACGCCGGCGCCACCAATGTCGACGTGGCCGGCGACGTCGGTTCGAAATATCGCGGCGCGCAAGGGCTCGACCCCGAATTCATCGCCAAGCTGGAAAAGCAGTTCGGCTTCGACAAGCCACCGCTCGAGCGCTTCGGCATGATGCTGTGGAATTATTTCCGGTTCGATTTCGGCGACAGCTATTTCCGTGACATCTCGGTGATCGAGCTGATCCTGGAGAAGATGCCGGTGTCGATCTCGATCGGACTGTGGATCACGCTGCTGTCCTACCTGATCTCGATCCCGCTCGGCATCCGCAAGGCAGTCAAGGACGGCTCGGCATTCGACGTATGGACCAGCGGCGTCGTCATCGTCGGCTACGCCATTCCGGGCTTCCTGTTCGGCATCCTGCTGATGGTGCTGTTTGCCGGCGGATCCTTCTACGACTGGTTCCCGCTGCGCGGCATCACCTCCGACAATTGGGACCAGCTGTCCTGGCCGGCGCGGATCGTCGACTATCTCTGGCACATGACCTTGCCGCTGACGGCGCTGGTGCTGTCGGCCTTCGCCACCACGACGCTGCTGACCAAGAATTCGTTCCTCGAGGAAATCCGCAAACAGTATGTGGTGACCGCGCGCGCCAAGGGCCTGTCGGAACGGCAGGTTCTCTACGGGCATGTCTTCCGCAACGCCATGCTGATCGTCGTCGCCGGCTTTCCGGGCGCCTTCATCTCGGCCTTCTTCACCGGCTCGCTGCTGATCGAGAACATCTTTTCGCTCGACGGCCTCGGCCTGCTCGGTTTCAGGTCGGTGGTCGAGCGCGACTACCCGGTGGTCTTCGCCAATCTTTACATCTTCTCGCTGCTTGGGCTGATTGTCGGGCTCCTGTCGGACCTGATCTATACATGGGTCGACCCGCGCATAGACTTCGAGCGGAGAGACATCTGATGGCCGGGGCCGCAGCCGAAACGGCGCCGGGCCGGATTGCCCGACCCTGGCTGTCGCCGCTCAACCAGCGGCGCCTGCAGAATTTTAGGGCCAACCGGCGCGGCTATTGGTCGTTGTGGATCTTCCTCGTGCTTTTCGTGTTGTCGCTGTTTTCCGAATGGATCGCCAACGACAAGCCGGTGCTCGTCTCCTACAAGGGCGAGATCCTTTTTCCGGTCGTGGTCGCTTATCCCGAGGAGAAGTTCGGCGGCTTTTATGCGGTCACCGACTATCGCGACCCGGTCATCCAGGACGAGATCAATGCCCATGGCTGGATGATCTGGCCGCCGGTTCGCTACTCCTACCGGACCGTCAACAACGCCATCCCCGAGGCGGCGCCCACCAAGCCGTCCTGGCTCTATGACGCCAAGACACGTTGCAACCAGTATCCGCAAGGTGCGGCCGACCCCAATTGCGTCGTCGGCAACTGGAATTGGCTGGGCACCGACGACCAGGCGCGCGACGTGCTGGCGCGCGTTATTTACGGATTCAGGGTCTCGGTGCTGTTCGGCCTGATCCTCACCGCCGGCTCGGCGGTGATCGGCGTGACGGCCGGTGCATTGCAGGGCTATTTCGGCGGCTGGACCGACCTTCTGTTCCAGCGCTTCATAGAAATCTGGTCGGCGATCCCGGTGCTTTATCTCTTGCTGATCGTCGCCGCCATCCTGCCGCCCGGCTTCTTCATCCTGCTCGGGCTGATGCTGCTGTTCTCCTGGGTGGCGCTGGTCGGCGTGGTGCGAGCCGAGTTCCTGCGCGCCCGCAACTTCGAATATGTCAACGCCGCGCGCGCGCTCGGCGTGCCCAACGGCACCATCATGTTCCGGCATCTGTTGCCAAACGCCATGGTGGCGACGCTGACCTTCCTGCCGTTTCTGCTCAGCGGCTCGATCTCGACGCTGACCTCGCTCGACTACCTTGGCTTCGGCCTGCCGCCCGGCTCGGCCTCGCTGGGCGAGCTCCTCAAGCAGGCGCAGCGCAACCTCAACGCGCCATGGCTGGGTATTTCCGGCTTCGTCGTCATCTCGCTGATGCTGTCGCTGCTGGTCTTCGTCGGCGAGGCGACCCGCGACGCCTTCGATCCGCGCAAGACGTTCAGATGAGCGAAGCCCCTCTCCTCTCCGTGCGCAACCTCAGCGTCGCCTTCGCGCAGGAAGGCCGCCAGTCGATGGCCGTCGACCACATCTCCTTCGACATCGCCAAGGGCGAGACGGTGGCGCTGGTCGGCGAATCCGGCTCCGGCAAGTCGGTCACGGCGCTGTCGGTGCTGAAGCTGCTGCCCTATCCGGCCGCCAGCCATCCGTCGGGAAAGATCCTGTTCCAGGGCGCCGACCTGCTCGCCACCGACGAGAAGGCATTGCGCCGCGTGCGCGGCAACAAGATCACCATGATCTTCCAGGAGCCGATGACCTCGCTCAACCCGCTGCACACGATCGAGCAGCAGATCGTCGAGGTGCTGACATTGCACCAGGGGCTGGGGGACCGCCAAGCCAAGGCGCGCACCCTGGAGCTGCTCAACGAGGTCGGCATCCGCGAGCCGGAGAAGCGGCTCGACGCCTACCCGCACCAGCTTTCCGGCGGCCAGCGCCAGCGCGTCATGATCGCCATGGCGCTGGCCAACGAGCCGGAACTGCTGATCGCCGACGAGCCGACGACGGCACTCGATGTCACCGTGCAGGCGCAGATCCTCGAACTGCTTGCGGAGCTGAAGAGCCGCAAGGGCATGTCGATGCTGTTCATCACCCATGATCTCGGCATCGTCAGAAAGATCGCCGACCGGGTCTGCGTGATGACCAAGGGCAAGATCGTCGAGACCGGGCCGACGAAAGAAATCTTCGCCAAGCCGCAGCACAGCTATACGCGGCATCTGCTTGCTGCCGAACCGAAGGGCAAGCCGCCCGCCGCCAACGCTGCCGCCAAGCCGGTCATGACCGGCCAGGACGTCAAAGTCTGGTTTCCGATCAAGAAAGGCTTTTTCCGGCGCACCGTCGACAATGTAAAGGCGGTCGACGGCATCGACGTCACCGTGCGCGCCGGCCAGACGCTCGGCGTCGTCGGCGAATCCGGCTCTGGCAAGACGACGCTCGGCCTGGCGCTGGCCAGGATGATCTCGTCGACCGGGACCATTCAGTTCAACGGGCGTGATATCAACGAGCTGAGTTTCAATGCCATGCGGCCGCTGCGGCGCGAGCTGCAGATCGTCTTCCAGGATCCGTTCGGATCCTTGAGCCCGCGCATGTCGGTCTCCGAGATCATCGAGGAAGGATTGAAGATCCACGAGCCGAAACTGTCGCCCGATGAACGCGACAAGCGCATCGTCGAGGTGCTCGGGGAAGTCGGGCTCGAACCCGCCACGCGCAATCGCTATCCGCACGAGTTTTCCGGTGGCCAGCGCCAGCGCATCGCCATCGCCCGCGCCATGGTGCTCAACCCGCGCTTCGTCATGCTGGACGAGCCGACCTCGGCGCTCGACATGAGCGTGCAGGCGCAGGTGGTCGACCTTCTGCGCAGCCTGCAGGCGAAGCACGACCTCGCCTATCTGTTCATCAGCCACGATCTGAAGGTCATCCGTGCGCTTGCCAACGACGTCATCGTCATGCGCAATGGCAGGATCGTCGAAGCCGGCCCGTCCGAACAGATTTTCGAACGGCCGCAGACCGACTATACCAAGGCACTGATCTCGGCCGCGTTCAGGATCGAGACGGCGCCGGTCGGCATCGTCAGCGAGTAAGGCCGTACCGCATAGAGGAAAAAAGAATCCGCAATGGAAAAAGGCCGTGTCCTGCTTGCCCTCACCGGTATCCATCCACGCCGTTGGCGCGAACTCTTGTCGGCCGAACGCGAGGTGGTGCTCGAGCCGGACGGCGCCAGCGATCCTTCGATCACCTATGCGGTGGTTTGGAAGCAGCGGCCGAACCTTCTGTCGTCGCTGCCCAATCTGCGCGCTGTCTTTTCGATCGGCGCCGGCGTCGACCACATCTTCGCCGATCCCACTTTGCCCGACGTTCCGATCGTCAAGGTCGTGGCCGACAACCTGACCCAATACATGACCGAATATGTCGTCTGGCGGGTGCTCGATCACCATCGCCAGGGCATGCTCTACCGGTCGCAGCAGCAAAAGAAGATCTGGCACGAGCCGCCGCAGCGGCCGGCCGGCGACATCTCCGTCGGCATCATGGGGCTCGGCACGCTTGGCCGCGCAGCGGCGTCGGTGCTTTTGTCGCTCGGCTTTGCGGTCAATGGCTGGTCGCGCAGCGAGCGGCCGATGGAAGGCGTTTCGACCTATGCCGGCGAGGCAGGGTTGATCCCCTTCCTCAACGCCACCGACATTCTGGTGGTGCTTTTGCCGCTCACGCCGCAGACGCAAGGCATCATCAATTACGGCGTGCTGAAGGAGTTGAGGAAACGCAACGGCCTCGGCGGCTCGGTGCTGATCAATGCCGGACGCGGCAAGTTGCAGAAAGACGCCGACATTCTGCGTGCGCTGGAGGGCGGCACGCTCAAGGAAGCGAGCCTCGACGTGTTCGAGGTCGAGCCGCTGCCGAAGACCAGCCGGCTGTGGAGCCACCCGAAAGTGTTCGTGACGCCGCATGCGGCGGCGACCTCCGATCCCGTGCATCTGGTGCCGATCATGCTGCGCCAGATGGCCGCCTTCGAGCGCGGCGAGAAGCTTGAGAATGTCGTGGATCGCAACGCGGGATATTAACCCGGCTTGCCACATTCGCGGCGGGCGATCGACCGGTTCATGGCGTCGATCCGGCCGCTGGCCTGTTCGAGATCGCGCTGGGCCTTGGAACGGGCGTCCGGCGTGAACGGGCCGAGGCCCACCCCGGGATCGGAGAAAGACGGCTTGGCATCCTGCGGAAGGCGGTATTGCTGCGCCAGCCGGTTGCGTTGCGCCAGCAATTGATTGCAAGGCACGCTATCATATTGCAGCGAGGACTGGACATTCGCGTCCTGCCGCTCGGCAATCGAGGTGCCAACGCAGCCGGCCAGTGCCAGGCAAGGTGCCAAGACCACCAAGTTCCAGCGCATGCAAGGTCCTCCGTGTTGGTGTCCTGCCCTTTCGGGCATGTGAATCCAGGCTTTTTCGCAGCCGCCGCCAGGTGTGGCGCAGATGAACGAAAAGCGTCGCCGGACGAGGCCTGATGCGGTTTCGTGATGGAGATCCCGCCGGCAGTTGCCTGTATGCCGAGTCAGCAGTCACTTGCAACAGGCTTCCCGCGCCGGAATTAGCAACTATCTTGGAGCCATGCGCGCCAGCGACCTGCTTCACCCCCGGCCCGAGGGCCTCTATTGCCCACCCGGCGATTTCTTCATCGATCCGGTGCGGCCGGTCAACCGGGCACTGATCACGCACGGCCATTCCGACCATGCCCGTTCCGGCCACCGTTCGGTATTGGCCACACAACAGACGCTTGACATTATGGGGCTGCGCTACGGCGAGGGCTTTGCCGGGACCACGCAAGCGGCAGCACTTGGCGAGACGATTGCGCTGAACGGCGTCGCCGTAACCTTCCATCCGGCCGGCCATGTGCTCGGCTCGGCACAGATCGAGGTTGTGCATCAGGGCTCATGCATCGTCGCTTCGGGCGACTACAAGCGCCAGAGGGACGCGACTTGCGAGCCGTTCGAACCGGTCAAGTGCGACGTGTTCATCACCGAGGCGACCTTCGGCCTGCCGGTGTTCCGCCATCCGCCCGATACCGAAGAGATTGCCCGCCTGCTGAAATCGACGGCGCAGTTTCCCGAACGCGCGCATCTGGTCGGCGCCTATGCGCTCGGCAAGGCGCAGCGCGTCATGCGGTTGCTGCGCGATGCCGGCTACGACAGGCCGATCTACATCCATGGCGCGCTGGCCAGGCTCAGCGACTATTACCAGAGCCAGGGCATCGACCTCGGGACGTTGGAGCCGGCGACCGTCGAAAGCGGTGGCAAGGACGATTTCTCCGGCGCCATCGTCGTCGGCCCGCCACAGGCCTTCGCCGACCGCTGGGCACGACGCTTTCCCGATCCGATCTCGTGTTTTGCGTCCGGCTGGATGCGCATCCGCCAGCGCGCCAAGCAGGGCGGCGTCGAGCTGCCACTGATCATTTCCGACCATGCCGACTGGGACGAGCTGACCGCCACGATCAGGGAAACTGGCGCCGGGGAAATCTGGGTGACGCATGGTCGCGAGGAAGCGCTGGTGCGCTGGTGCGAACTCGAAGGCATCGCCGCCAGGCCGCTGCATCTCGTCGGCTACGAGGATGAGGGCGATTGATGGTGCTCACGGCCGACGTAGCGCTCTTTGGCACCCCCCTCTGGCCTGCCGGCCATCTCCCCCACTTGGGGGGAGATCGGATGTTGCGCCGGCTTTCGCCAATCGCTGACGTTGTAAGACGGGCGGCAAGAACGAAACTGCCAATCTCCCCCCTTGTGGGGGAGATGTCCGGCAGGACAGAGGGGGGCGCGACAGAACGCGACGCTCGGCCATGGTTCTCCTCATGAACCGCTTCGCCGAACTCCTCGATCGCCTCGTGCTGACGCCGTCGCGCAACGGCAAGCTGACGCTGCTGAGCGATTATTTCCGCAGCGTCGAGGATCCGGATCGCGGCCTGGCGCTGGCCGCTATTACTGGCGACCTGACCATCGCGGCGGTCAAGCCGGCGATGCTGCGCATGCTGGTCATGGAACGCATGGACCCGGTGCTGTTCGGCTATTCCTACGACTATGTCGGCGACCTGGCGGAGACGGTGTCGCTGGTCTGGCCGCAATCGCCCGCGGATATCGCCAACCGTGAGCCGACGCTCGCCGAGGTCGTCGCGAAATTACAGGCGGCGAGCCGTTCCGACGGGCCGAAGGTGCTGGCCCGGCTGCTCGACAGCGCCAGCATCTCGGCTCGCTTCGCCATCATAAAGCTGGTCACCGGCGGCCTGCGCATCGGCGTCTCGGCGCGGCTGGCCAAGCAGGCGCTGGCCGATCTCGGCAAGGTCGACGTCGCCGAGATCGAAGAACTCTGGCATGGGCTGACGCCGCCCTATGCCGAGCTCTTCGCCTGGCTGGAAGGCAAGGCAGAAAAACCCAAAAAGACAGCGCTGGCGCTGTTCCGGCCGGTGATGCTATCGAACCCGATCGGTGACGGCGACCTCGAAAAGCTCGACCCGGCCGACTATGCCGCCGAGTGGAAATGGGACGGCATCCGCGTCCAGGCCGTATCGGAAGGCGGCATTCGCCGGCTCTATTCGCGCACGGGCGACGACGTCTCCGGGGCTTTTCCGGATCTCGCAGAGGCGATGGATTTTTCCGCCACCCTCGACGGCGAGCTTCTGGTCGGCGATCCCTTGCAGGCGACCGGCACGTTCTCGGACCTGCAGCAGCGGCTGAATCGCAAGAGCGTGACACCGAAGATCCAGCAGCAATACCCGGCCTTCATGCGCTGCTACGACGTGCTTCAGATCGGCGACGAGGACTTGCGCGCGCGCTCTTTCCGCGAGCGGCGCGGCCGCCTCGAAGCCTTCGTGCAGACGCTCGATCCGAGCCGCTTCGATCTGTCGCCCCTGGTCGAATTCACCGACTGGCAGGCGCTGGAGGAATTGCGCCGCAAGCCGCTGCATCCGGTCATTGAAGGCGTAATGCTGAAGCGCTGGGATTCGCCCTATCTCACCGGCCGGCCGAGAGGCCCATGGTTCAAATGGAAGCGCGATCCGCACACGGTCGACGCCGTGCTGATGTATGCCCAGCGCGGCCACGGCAAGCGTTCGAGTTTTTATTCCGACTACACGTTTGGCGTGTGGTCCGGCCGGGAAGGATCGGAGGAACTGGTGCCGGTGGGGAAAGCCTATTTCGGCTTCACCGACGAGGAACTGAGGCAGATCGACAGATATGTCCGCGACAATACGATCGAGCGCTTTGGCCCGGTCCGCTCGGTACGAGCCGACCGCAAGAACGGTCTCGTGCTGGAGGTGGCGTTCGAAGGGCTCAACCGCTCGACACGGCACAAATCCGGCGTCGCCATGCGCTTTCCGCGCATTTCACGGCTGCGCTGGGACAAGCCGGCGGCCGAAGCCGACCGCATCGAGACGTTGCAGGCGCTGCTCGATTAGGACGGATGAGGGAAGGCAAAAGGGTGCGGGGTCAACGTGCTGCTCTGCCATTCATCACTGCGAGGCTCGAAGACCACGGCATGGATGATCCATGCCGTAACAGTGGTTACGGAGTGCAGCGGTCCAGCGGTTTCGCTCCAGAAATCAAGGGACAATCGAGACGCGGATCTCGTAGATGTCGACCGACTTGCCCTGTTTGTCGAAGTCGGAATTGATGGCGATGGTGCCGGCAGCACCCGGACGCTTGTCGGGAAACCGCACGTCGAACAGATATTCGTTGCGCTCGTGGCCGACCGCGTAGCGCTTGCGGCCGCAGTCGCCGAGTTCGCCGAAATTGCAGTCGACGGAGATCTGCGTCTCCTGGCCCTCCTCGGAGCGGGCGATGATGTCGAACGTGGCATGCTTGCCGGCGAGTTTTTCCAAGACGCCTTGCCCGACGTCGAAGCTGATCGCCGAACCGGATGCGCCCGACCGGATGCGCAGGAAGGAACCGCTGTCGTCCTGCATGACTTCGGCCTTGGCATCCGAAGGCGCGCTGACAAGCGCCGGGTCGCTCGGCGAAAACACATTGATCCAGTCGCGCTCCGCCTCGCCGGCGTTCAGCGGCGAGGCGGTGTCGCTTGGCGGCGTAAAATCATCGTCCTCCACCGTCGGTTCCGTCTGCGGCGGGGCGGTGTCGAGTTCGGCCGCCGACTTGAAGACGCCGGTCTGCGCAGCGAAATAGAGGCCGATACCGACAGCTGCGAGCAGCGTCACGCCGAGGAAGATCGCGGTGAGAGGCAGGCGGGGGCCTCTCACCCGCCTGTCGTCGCGGTCGGGCATCACCTCTGCGTCGTCGTCTCCGGTCGATGGGCGGGACGACAATTCGATCTCCGGCGCACCGGGAAAACCCGCTTCCGGCATGATATCGGGAACGACGGGCAAGACGCGCGAGCGCGGCGCGTCGGATGCAGGGGGCTTCACCGGACCGTCGACAACGACGTCAGGCGGCGGCGCGGGTTCGGCGACGGGTTCGGCATCGGCTTCGGCTTCGGCGGCGCTGTCAGCCGGCTGCTCCACCGCCGGTGCTGCAGCGTCATCATCGGTCTGTGGGCCGACGCCGGGAACCGCCGGCAGGAATTCGGATTCGATTTCGGTGATCTTGGCCTGCACCGCCTTGCGGCGCTTGATGGCGAGTTCCACCGTCACGCCCGGGTTGGCCTGCAGTGCACGGTCAAGTGCGGCGAAGGCCGATCGATAGACCCGCTCGCGAAACGCGCGGTCTTCGGCATTGCCTTTCTCGAAGGCATTCCGGATCGCTTTTTCGATCGCGTCCAAGCTGGATCCCTCTGCACCTACGGTCACATGTCATGATCGTTAGCCGCAGGCGATCAATCAATCAACGGGCCAGCGGCCGCATTCTGTCTTCGTGACGCATCCAAAGCTCATTTCGGCGGTTTTCGGTAAAGGAATCAACATTTTTCGCCGATTTCCCGATGCAGCGCCAACGCGACGTCGCGCAACCTGCCGGAGTGGTTTTCGCACAGCCGCATGGCCGATCGGTGCGGCGGTCGCTAATAGGCCCGGCACGGGCCCCACACGAAATGCCAAGTCCCATCTTGAATTTGTGGCGGGTTGCGTCTATCACCCAGCGCATCTTGGAGGCCCCGGCTTCCCGGGCCGCTTTAGCTCAGTTGGTAGAGCACATCATTCGTAATGATGGGGTCGCGTGTTCGAGTCACGCAAGCGGCACCAATCTTTCCAAGGGTTGCGGGCCCAAAGCGCTCCTCACCACACCGCAAATTCGAGATCAGGACACATTTCGGGACACAAAACCGAGCGTCGGTGGTGCGTGGGGCGGCCAATGGGAGGTCTCGAACGTTCGCAACTGCCTTACATCGAAAAGTAGAACGGGCCTGCCACTCTAGCTTCGCGTCCCCCCAGTTCCGCACTGCAGTCGGACTTGATGTTCGAATTGCCGCTCATCTTGATCGTGTCGGCAACGATGCGCAGGCAGGTGCTGCTAGTTCCGTTGTTACCATTGTAGGTCAGGTCGCCATAGGGGAAGTATAGGACGCCGTTCAGATCAGTGGCGCCATTCCCATTGAACAGGTGGGACGATGTGTTCGCTCGTGCCGACATCATCAGCATGCCGGCATAGTCGCCTGTCTGCGGCGCGCTCAATGACAACGAGCCGTTGCCGTTCACTGTTATGCCGCCATCAGCCATGAAGATGGTCACGCCGGCGCCGGTCACTGTGCCTTTGACGGAAAGAGAACCTTCGACATAATAGAGGCCCGGCTCCAGGGTTTTGTCGCCGCTCAGATCGAGATTTCGATACCGCCCTGGACTGACTGTCAAGTCGCCAGCTTTCGGATTAGGATACAAGATTGGTGGTACCGGTTCCACCAGGTTACCCCATGGGTCAGGCAGTCGCCACGCATTGACGCGATTTTGCTCACAATCGGTGATCAGTCCGCTGGTCGCCACTATTCCGCCAGATGATTGAATGCAGTCCGCCTCAAGGGACGCGTCGCCGCCAACATAGATGGAATCCGGAGCCGACGAATTGGAAGCGATAACGCAGCCATCCATGATGACTGTGGTGCTCCCGGCCGCCTCGAAGGCGCGCGGCGCGGCCCGGTTGAGGGCATAGACGCACGCAGTATCACCATTGTTGGACGTTATGCGGGACCGGACGAGAATGTTGGTCGATGACGGTCCATCGCCGCCGATTGAGCGCGGAATAAGATAGGTGTAGTTGAGGCTGGATTCAGTCCTGAGGCTCTGGCTTCCGTCGTTTTCCGTCGCCAGACCGTGATAGACGAGCGAGGGTATGTTATCCGCGCTTGCATCGACCGATGCCAAGTTGGCTTTGAGTAGCTTGTCGCCAAGCGCCTGTAGCTCACCGTCGCTCAGGCCCGAGTTGACCTTAACGGCGATCTCCATGCTTGCTGCATCCAGAGCCGATTGAAGCCTGCTCCGCTCGCGGTTCATGTTCGCGAGATCCACCGCGGCGCCGACTGCTGCAATCATAGGAAGCAGCATGACAACGAGACCGGTCGCAAAGTTACCGCGGCTGTCTCGAAAGAACCGTTTCAAAAGCAGAATTTGGTGCATCATGCCGGCAAAATGCATCCCTGCGGCAAAGAAGTTGTTTCATTGATCACTAAACTCTTAAGTAGGACGGAATTCGTCCTCACAGAAAAGCTGCCGGACGGTCAAACCGCTGTCCGGATGGAGGATGCCGCCGTTCCGTGGCCGCGAATGCAGAGCGCTCTCAGCGAGCGGATGCAGGTATCGCTCGACTGTACACAGCGCGGAACGGTTACCCGTCGCTAATTCTATTGAAAAATAAACATTCGAAATGGGTGATCGCCAGCACCACTCGTGACCAATTCCAGTTTAGAAGGGTAAGTTCTGGCGCTGAACAACATGCCAGATCCGTTCTACGCCACCATTTCGCTCCAGAACCGATCTAGCCAGGCTTCTACAATTATTCACGGTGGACCCCGCGGCGGTCTGTAAGCCAACTGCAATTCGTTGGATCCGGCGACGGTTCGAACGCTGCTACGGCTTGTTCATCAGTGCGAGGTTGGCATCGACCAACGAGGTATCGGTCATTCCTGCCTTGGCCTCCAGAAGCAATTCGCGGGCTTTTTTCTTGTTGCCGCGCAACAATTGCGAATACCCCATATTGTTGACGATATGGGCCCGGCGGCCGGCAACCACAACAAGCTGATCGTAAGCGCGGTCGGCAAAATCGAAGCGGCCGAGCTGGTCGTAGGAGGCGGCAAGTCCCAGCCATGCCTCGGCATTGTCGGACCGAAGTTCCACCGCCTTGCGGAAGTGCTTTTCCGCCAACCCATAATTGGCTTCGCGGAACTGCGTCTTGCCAGATACGAGATCAGCCCTGCTGATGTCGGTCGTCGCCGGAGCGATCGACGTGGTCTCGGTGACGTCGACGCTGCTCGTCGTGCATCCCGTCACAATCGTCACGACTGCGACCGCAGCCAACGCGGCGAATTTCGATTGCCCCATAATCTGCCCCATCCGGCCGCTTGGCGGGCCGTCTCATCAAGCATAATAGCGGGCTCGGCTTAAGCTTCGGTGGCGGGTTTCGAGCAAATATTAGGAAAGCCGAACATATTGGATTAACTATCGACTGGAGCGGATCAGTCGCCTGCCGTCATTTTCACGATGATCGGGATGATGGCGATCATCAGCACGACTGGCAGGATGCAGACCGTAACCGGCACCGACATCTTTGCCGGCAGCGCGTGCGCCTTTTCCTCAGCTATCGACATGCGCTTGTGACGCATTTCGTCCGAATAAACCCGAAGCGCGCCCGAAAGGCTGGTGCCAAGCTCCTTCGATTGCTGAAGCAGCGTGGCGAAGGAGCGTACCTCGTCGAGGCTCAGGCGATCAGCCAACGATTTCAGCGCATCGTCAAGGCTGCGCCCCGCCCTGAGTTCGAGCGAGACAAGCTGAAGGTTCTGGCTGAGCGAGGGATAAGTGATAAAGAGCTCTTTCGACACCCGCTCGATCCCGGCCTCCATGCTCATGCCGGCGTCCGCGCAGACGATCATCAGGTCCATGAAATCGGGAAAGCCATTGCGGTATTCCCGCATTTTCGTACGGACCTGCGAGGTCAATACAAGACCCGGCAGAAAATAACCGGCGCCACCGGACATGATGATAAAAGTCCAGCGGCTCGGAACTGCCGATTCACCGCCAAACCAGCGGACGACCAGAAACGCAACAACGGCTCCAGCCAGGAAGCCGACAAAGCGGATGACAAAAAAACTGCCGACCGCGCCTGGATCCATGTGACCAGCCTGGATGAGTTTCATCCGCAGCCGCGCAACGTTTTCCGGATCGCTTTTGGCGTAGAATTCATGGGCGGTTTTCATCGCCTTGTCGCGGACGGCGCTGGCGTTCCGTTTCGGCGCGGCGGTCGGCTTGGGTGCCTCCGCAACCTCTGAGACTTCGACCTTGAGCCGGCGCTTCAAGTCGCCGCGTCCTCCACGCGCGGTACTCCATTGCCAGAGGATCGCTCCTCCTCCCACGGCGAGCAGCAAAAGCGCCAGCGACGTCGGGCGAAGGGAGGCAAGGAGACCGATCAGGGTTTCCATGTCAGAATTTGAAGTTCGACATCTTGAACATCATGGCGTTGCCCAGCATTAGCCATGAGATCGAGCCGCCCAACAGATACCAAGTCATCGGCTCGCCCCAGACGCTCTCGTAGAATTGCGGCATCATGATCATGATGCCGACCATCAGCAGCGCCGGTACGGCGGTCAGGATGTAGGCCGACATGCGGCCCTCGGTCGAGATTGCTCGCACTTTGCGCCGCAGCTTTCCGCGCTCGCGGATGATCGACGACAGACCATCCAGGATTTCGCGCAGATTGCCGCCTGAGCTGCTCTGGATCGACACAGCGGTGACGAACAGCGGCAGGTCCTCGTGTCCGACGCGCTCGAACAGCGAATGCAGCGCGGAAACCAGGTCGGAGCCATAGGTCACTTCGTCGGCGATCACGCCGAATTCGGTGCCGATCGGATCGGCCATTTCACGCGCCACCATCGAGATCGCCACCGGAACCGGATGCCCTGCCTTGAGGCTTCGCGTGATGAGTTCCAGAGCTTCTGGAAGCTGCATTCCGAAGATCTTGTGCCGCCGCTTGCGCAGGAACCGCAGGGTCATGATCGGAAAGACCAAACACATGACCGGAAGCACTGCCAGTGCAATGATCAGCGGCAGGCCGTAGGAAACGGCAAACAGGCAGAGGCCAAGCGCCAGACCCGACGTGATCAGCAGAAATTTCGGCAGTGGTAGGACCATGCCGGACTGGATCCGCAGCTCCCGAATCCGGTCGAGCGAAAGCATCGAAGCACCTCCTTCCATCCCACGCTCTTTGCGCAGTTGGATCAGCACCTGCTCTTGGCTGAGCTTTTTCTCCTGCAGCTTCATTCGCCGATTGATCGCCATGCGGCGATCCCGGTGCCCGGCGTAAAGCAGGTAAAACGCTTCGGCGATCATGATGCCGGTCAGACCGGCGCCGGCATAAATCACATAGATGGCGCTGAATCCCTCGAGCATTGATTATTCCTGCTGTCTGCCAGGCTCGAAATATCGCCCAGGAAATTCGATGCCCATCGCCTTCAGGTCTTCGAGGAAGCGCGGGCGCAGGCCCGTCGCCTCGAAGTGGCCAAGGATCGTCCCGTCCGCTTCCATGCCGGTGCGCACGAAGCGAAATATCTCCTGCATCTGGATCACGTCGCCTTCCATGCCGGTCACTTCGGCGACGCTCGTGACCTTGCGCTTGCCGTCGGAAAGCCGGGTAAGCTGCACGATGATGTCGAGCGCGCTTGCGATCTGGCTGCGGATCGACTGCACGGTCATCGGCATTCCGGTCATGCCGAGCATCTGTTCGAGACGGGAAATCGCGTCGCGCGGCGTGTTGGCATGAATGGTCGCCATCGAGCCTTCGTGGCCGGTGTTCATCGCCTGAAGCATGTCGAAGGCTTCCTCGCCGCGGCACTCGCCGAGGATGACGCGGTCCGGCCGCATGCGCAGCGCGTTTTTGACCAGATCGCGCTGCTTGAGTTCGCCGTGACCTTCGATATTGGCCGGCCTCGTCTCCATGCGCGCCACATGCGGCTGCTGCAATTGCAGTTCGGCCGCGTCTTCGATGGTGATCAGGCGCTCGTCTTCGGGGATGAAGGCCGACAGGGCGTTCAGCATCGTCGTCTTGCCGGTGCCGGTGCCGCCGGAAATAATCGTCGTCTTGCGGGCATGGACTGCGGCGGCAAGGACTTCGGCCATGTTCTGCGTGACCGCACCGAATTCAACGAGCTTATGCAGACCGAGCTTATTCTTGGAGAATTTGCGGATGGATACCAGCGGCCCGTCGACACCGACCGGTCGGATGGCGGCATTGAAGCGTGAGCCGTCGAGCATGCGCGCGTCGACCATCGGCTGGGATTCATCGACGCGGCGGCCGACGGCCGCAACGATCTTGTTGATGATGCGTATGAGGTGAGCTTCGTCCTTGAACGGAATATGCACCTGCTCGAGCTTGCCATGCCGCTCGACGAAGCAACTGCGATGGCCGTTGATCAGGATGTCGTTGATGGTTGGGTCTTTCAGCAACGGCTCGAGCGGGCCGAGGCCGACCATTTCGTCGACAATGTCATCCACCAGCGCGTCGAGTTCGGCGACATTGACCGCAAGCCGTTCGCCGCGCGCCTTCTCGGAGACGAAATCATGCACCTGCCGCCGCATCTCGTCGCGCGGCAGGCGCTCGAGCGCTACGAGGTTGATCTCTTCGATCAGCATGCGGTGAATGCGCATTCTGGCGTCGAGGACCTTCGTGGGCTTTGCCGGTCCCACCTCGGGTTTCGGCGGGGCCGGCTTGCGTGTCGTCGGGATGACGACCGGCCGATGCTGGATTGGCGCCTGCTCCTGCCGGCTTTCCGGCGTGGCATCGCGTTTCTGGAGCGTCGAAAATCGGCTGATCACCCGGCTCTCCTCAAAAGACTTTTGCCGAGCCCGAACAGTGAACGCTTTTTCCGCGTTTCCGCCACGACTTCATCAGGCAGGACTATTCGCCTGAGATCGTTGACGACATTCGCGTTGGGGTCGATCTCGTGCAGCGGAACGCCGCGATCGACGGCCTCGCGCACCAGCTTGTAATTGTTCGAGATGCCGCCGACGAAATGCTCGCCGAGGAATGCCTGGGCGTCGGCCCGCTTGATCCCGCTTTCGAACAGGCGTTGTTCGAAGCGGTTGACGATGACGTTTGGCTTCACCTCCTTGCCCACCGTCTCATAAACGGCCTGGATCAGCCGCTGCGTATGGCGCAGGCACGGCACGGTCATTTCGGCGACGATGTAGAGCTTGTTTGAGCCCAACAGCACGGTCTCCGTCCAGGGAAACCACGTGCGCGGCATGTCGATGACGACATTGTCGAAATAGGCGGAGACGAGGTCCAGCATGCGGACAACCACGTCGGCGTTGAACGTGCGCATCTCCGCTGGCCGCGCAGGCGCAGCCAGCACGCAGAGACCGCTCGCATGTTTCGAGAGCATCACGTCAAGAAGCTGGCGGTCAAGGCGTTCCGGCTGATTCTCGATTTCGTTGATGTCGAAGCGTGGCTCGAGGTCGAGATATTCGGCGCATGAGCCTTGCTGGAAATTGAGATCGACTACGCAGGTCGACGATCCGCGCGTTACCGAATGGTGGAGCTGGAACGCGGTTTGCAGCGTCAGCGTGGTGGTGCCTACCCCCCCGGCGGCGGGCATGAACGTGTAGATTTGCGACTCGGTGTTCTCTTCGCGCCCCGGTCCCTCAAGTGCGCGAACGCAGGAGCGAACAAGATCGGCGGTGGTCAGCGGCTTGACCAGAAAATCGGCGACCTGAAGCTGAACCAGGATGCGCGCGGCGGACGCATTGAATTCCTGAGTCACAACGATGATTGCAGCGCGCCTCTCGAGCCGCCGCGTAATGCGCTGCAACGCCTCGATCTCGTTGAGCTTGGCCGCATCCATGTCGACGATCACCGCGCTGCAATCAGCCTCCTGGATTTCGCCGCGTAACTCGGTGACGTTCTTCTCGACCGTAACAAGCGCAATCCCCTCCGACGAGGCGAACGCCGTCCTCGTTTTCTGCACAAAGCTCTTGTCGGTGGAAACAAGCACGATCCGCTTGGTTTTTCCGGGATTTGCCATTCTTCTCGCCCGCGCGTTTGGTGGCCTGATCAGTAACCGGCCGTGGGTTGCGATGCTTTTTCCTCGGCCGCTTTCGCGGTCGCGCTTGGCTGGGCGCCGCGGTTTGCTGGCACCCGAAGCCGGGTGCGTTCGACGCCCTCAGGCCACGGATCGACCATCTGCATCACGGTGTTGGCCGCCATCGCATTGCCCGCGCCTTGGGTCAGCCCGTCGAGACGCATCGTCTCCTCGGTGGCACAACCGCTGGCAGAGGCAATCATTGCGACGGCGCCGATCATTGAAAGCGTTCGCATGCTCATTCCCTTGGGAGATCGAGGAAGTGGCCGACTTTTGTGGCTGGAGCGGCAGCGTCGGTTGCGGTCCCGCCATTGTGGGCGACGTCGGCGGTTTTCACCTCCTCCACATTGCCCAGAAAATAATCGACATTGCTTGCCGGCAAGGTGCCGTCAGCCGGCGTCAGCGGCTTCTTCGATGGGTCCATCGGCTTAACGAGGTACGGCGTGACGATGATGACCAGGTCCGTTTCGCGCCGCTGATACGCTCTGGAACTGAACAGCGGGCCGAGCACCGGCAACTTGCCCAGACCTGGAACGCGCTGCTGAACCATGTCGTTCTCGCTTTGCAGCAAGCCCGCCATCATGAAACTCTGACCGCTTTTCAGATCGATCGACGTGTGCGCGCGCCGCACCACGAAACCCGGGATGGAGATGTTGCCGATATTGTAGGAAGCCGATCTATCGATCGAGGAGACCTCCGGCTCGATGTCGAGAGCGATCAGGCCGTCGCTGAGCACGGTCGGTGTGAAGTCCAGACTGACGCCGAACTTTTTGTATTCGACTGAGATATTGCCGTCCTCTTCCGAGACTGGGATCGGAAACTCGCCGCCCGCCAGGAAGCTCGCTTTTTCACCCGAGCGCGCAATCAGGTTCGGTTCGGCAAGACGTCGCGCGACACCGCGGTCTTCCAGAGCCTTGATGGCGACATCGATTGACACGCCGTTGGAGAGAAGGCCGCCGATGAGCTGTGCCGCGGGAGCCGCCTTAGAAACCGAAGGAGTGGAGTTGAATGAGACGCCGCCATTGCTGCCGATGTATGTCACGCCGATTTTGGTGCCGAGTTCCTGTCCCACCTGCCGATTGATTTCGACGAAGCGCACATTCAGCTGAACCTGCTGCGACGAGGAAATATTGACCGAGTTGATGACCGTTTCTTCGCCCGAAAAATTGGTGGCGATCCGAGTCGCCTTATCAACCGCCAACGCATCTTCGGCTGAGCCAGACAGAACAAGCCGGCCATTCGCCGAGCTAACCTTTATGTTGGCCCCCGGCACGCTGTCGCGGATGGTGCTGGCCAAACGGTCGGTGTCGAGCGTCACCTCGATGTCCATCGTACCGACCAGTTTCTTGTTTTCGTCGAAGAGAGCGATGCCCGTGGTGCCGAGATTACTGCCGAGCAGGTAGAAGGAGCGGTCCGTCAGCGGCTTGACGTTGGCGATCTCTGGATCGCCGATGACGATCTCGTAGAACGGCACATCGGTCTTGATCGTTTTGGGCTTTCCCCTGGCGAGCTTGATCGACATGTTTTTGGTCGAAGTAATGTAAACCACGCCGTTGCCGGCCTCAGCGTTTCCAACGCCAACCAGAACGGGTCCCGCCGCAAACGAGATCGCCAGCAAGGCTATTCCGGCAGCATGCGCGCCGCTCCGACACAAATTGCCCACCCACCCAAACATTGCCTGTCCCCAAAAATCCGGCACCCCTGCCGGTGTCGTGTCACTTGTCCGGCGCAACAACCTGATAGGATTGCGGGTTGGTGCCGCGCGTCACGATCACGGTCTTGAATTTTTGCGCTTCCGGCCCCTCTGCGGCGATCGCCTCGATGACTGCGCCCGCAGCATCCGACGCGCCGGCCGCCACCGAGCCGCCGAATGAAGAGATGGTCGTCAAACCGTCTGTCGAACCACCGCCTTCGCTTGAGGCGCGCAGCGACAGCGACAGCGTGCCCACCGTGCGGGCCAGCGCCACCTTCTGCGCGCCCTCGGCATTGACCTCGATGGTCACAGAATTAGCGATCTGCGGAGTGATCTGCCGCTCGTCGGCGCCCTGTCCGACGGTCAGCACCTTGGCGCTCTCGACCACGATCTCGCTGGTCAGCGTCGAACCGGCCGCGCCTTCGGCATTTTTCGCGACTTCGGTGATGGCGCCGGCGTCGCGCGTCAGCACCACGTCGACATGGTCGCCGGGCATAACGAAGCCGCCGACGCCGGCTATTTCGTCGGTGCGGATTGTCACTGCCCGCATGCCGGGCGAAAGCAGGTTCGACAGCGTCGCGCGCCCATTGGGACCCGACAGTTTTGCAAGCAAAAGCGGCTCGTTGATCTCTAGGGGTGAAAGCACGACACGACTTCCCTCGGCCAAAGCTTCGTTGATCGTCGTGAAGGCGCCCTGCGGAAGCGAATCCTGCGGCCACGGAATTTCCGCCAGTTGCGTCCGCTCTAGCGCCATGCCGAAGCGCAGCGGCGCCCTGGCGACGACGATCGTCTGAAACTGCATCGCCGGCGGCGCGGGCGTCGGAACTGCGAGCGAAATCTCTCCGGCACGAGCCTTTGCTTCGCTCTTAATCCAGAGATCGGCGGCAAAGATCGAGGCCGCGCCGAACACCGCGGCGATGCCGATCATTGTAATGGCTTTGCCCTTCACGCCCGATACCCCAAAATGCACCCTTCTTGTCTTTTGTCTTTGGCCGGACGCTACCGGGCGATTCTGAACAATTAGAAACTTCGCTTATTCGAATTTGTGCTATCGTTGCGTCTGGTTACCGAACCCTTGGACCTTTTTCCGCAATTTGAGTGAGCGCCATTTGCTTTTGGGTCGAACTTCACTTGGCTTCGACGTTTCCGGCACGCCGTCACGTTGTTGGTTACCCCACACGGTCAATGCGGCCAGAAGCAATCGACAGTTCTCATCAGGCCTCTGTGAAATGGTTCGCCATCTAATCTCCGATGGCGTCGCTACCGTGAGCGCCCTGGTCCCCGTTCGGTGATCGGCCTCGTCAAGACCCAGCGCGCCGGCACCGGTGTCTACATCACGGCCGGTGGCAGGACTTTCTGGCGTTTTATCTCGGCGTGCAGGCTGTTTCGACTACACGGAACATGCAGTTGGATATCCGGGCTGACCCATGGCGAAACCGATCTTGTACAGTGACGGTGATAAATTAGAGCGCACGCTTTCCGTCGCCATTTTCTTAATTGTATTTACGTGCGCGATCGTCATCTTATTTTTTAACTTGGACTCTATTAGAACGAAAATATCGTATTCAAAATTGTTTTCGGACGAGACAAGACTGACGATAGCATCGGACCCTTTTCTAGCTGTACTAGGATTCTTTTCGCTATTCTCTGTTTCCGTGCTCTCGATGGTAATGATTTTGCTTTTAATTTGGCGCTGCTCTACGAAAGTTGCCCGCGTCGTGTCTGAAGTATTCCGTGACGACCGTCCTTAACTCGATCACTTAGATAGAGCCGGCCTCCAAGACTTTGGATGTCACAGCGCGATCAGCCCCAACGTTTCAGAAAATCACGTCTGTCGCGCGGCATGGGGTCACTGCGACGCTGCCGGTGACAGTCGCAATATTCTTCCGGCTGGCTCGTCGGTCAACGCCATCACCGCGCCGTCGGGAGCCTGCACCACGTCTCGGATACGCCTGCCGAGAGCGAGGACTTCCTCGCCGGCGACCTGCTTTCCGTCAATCCTGACGCGAACGATGCCTTCCGCCGACAGTCCTCCAATCAGCAGGTCGCCTTGCCAATCGGCAAACATGTCGCCGGTGTAGAAGGTCATGCCGGAAGGCGAGATGACGGGCGTCCAGCTATGGATGGAGTCGGCAAACTCCGGCCTCGTCGACGGATCGGGGATGCGTTCGCCCGAATAGTGCCGGCCCCAGCTGACCACGGGCCAGCCGTAATTCCTGCCCGCTTCCGGAATGTTCAGCTCGTCGCCGCCGAGCGGTCCCATTTCCGCCGTCCAGAGCACGCCGGTTTCGGGATGGAGCGCAGCACTTTGCACATTGCGGTGGCCGTAGGACCAGATCTCGTCGGCGCCGTCCTTGCCGACGAAGGGATTGTCGTCAGGCACAGAACCATCGGGATTGATGCGGACGATCGTCCCGAGATGATTGTTCGGGTCCTGCGCCTGCCGCATCTTGAAGCGCTCGCCGAGCGTGACGAAGAGCTTGCCGTCCGGCGCGAATACCAGGCGGGAGCCGTAGTGGTTCCGGCCGGAGACGGCCGGTTCCTGCCGGAAGATCACTTCGAAGTTCGAGAGAGCGCTGCCGTTCTCGTCCAGGCGTCCACGGCCGACGGACGTGGCCGCGCCGCCGCCGCGTTCCTCCGAGTAGGAGAGATAAACCGTCCGGTTGTTGGCAAAGTCCGGATCGAGCGCCACATCCAGCAGGCCGCCTTGTCCGCCGGCGAGGACGTCCGGCACACCGTCGATCGGATCGGAAACGGCCCCGTCGGTCGAGACGAGCCGCAGGCGCCCCGGACGCTCGGTGACCAGCAACGCGCCGTCGGGCAGGTAGGTCGCGCCCCAGGGATGTTCGAGCCCTTCGGCAAAGGTCTCGACCGCAATGCGGCCTGTTTCGCTCTCGACGCTGCTGTCCTGCGCGAGCGAGGGCGCACCGAAGGCAAGAAGAACAGACGAAGCAATGAGTATCCGCAGCATGATTTCTCCATCCGAAGGGAGGTATAGGGAGGAGCCGCCGGCTCCCCGATATAATGACCAACTGCCGATGCGGTTCCAAGCTGGCGAGGCGCGCCCATGTTTTCAGCTATGACCATGTCCTTGCCGACGAGATGAGCCCGGCGCATGTGACACCCTCAGCACGCATCTACAGAATAAGAAGCCAAATGAACGCGAACTGAAACTAATTGAGACACAACTGAAACACATCTACGCGCAGGCGAC
Organism: Mesorhizobium sp. WSM4849; assembly: GCF_055811385.1. Classification (NCBI taxonomy): domain Bacteria; kingdom Pseudomonadati; phylum Pseudomonadota; class Alphaproteobacteria; order Hyphomicrobiales; family Phyllobacteriaceae; genus Mesorhizobium; species Mesorhizobium sp. WSM4849. Next base: position 100,624 of record NZ_JBVVPW010000001.1, on the reverse strand, counting down.
ATGCACGCGAAACGCTTTGGGGCGATGGTTCACCCCAAGCCAGGAACGCAGGAGCGTCGCCGATGACACCCGACCAGATCAGACTTGTCCAGGACAGTTTTCGCGAGGTCGTCCCGATCCGCGTGGCCGCCGCGGCGTTGTTCTATGAACGCCTGTTCGCGATCGACGCAGACCTTCGCGCGCTGTTTCCGGTGAGAGACATGAGCAAGCAGGGCGCCAAGCTGATGGCGAGCCTGGGCTTCGTCGTGCACGGGCTGGACCGTGCCGACACCATCCTCCCGACGGTGCGCGTGCTCGCCAAGCGTCACGTGACCTACGGCGTCGAGGAGCGTCATTACCCGATCGTCGGGCAAGCGCTCATCGAGACGCTGGCGGCCGGCCTCGGCACGGCATTTACGCCAGCTGTCCGCGAGGCTTGGGAGGCAGCCTACGGGTTGCTCGCAAGTGTGATGATCGCGGCTGCTCGTGAGGATCAGCTTGCCGCGTGATTTTTTGGGATGCAGCCGCAGGCGACCATCCACCCGAACGACAATTCCAAATGGAGAGAAGCACCATGTTCAGATACACAGCTCTTGCAGCGCTTTGCGTCGTGGCAAGTTCCGCTTCCGCCGGCGAACTCACCGCCCGTCAGGGTGGGACCGTCGATCTCGGCAACTTTCACGGGGTCGTCTACTACACGGAGGCGGATGACGGCTACCGGGTGGTCACCACGATGGCGGCGGGCGAAGAAAGTTTGCCCGTACGCTTCGTCGCGACGCTCACCGAGGGCCAGGCGATGGTGATCTCGGTCCCGGGCGCGTTGGCAGGGGCCGGCCAGGCACTCGAAATCTCGCGCGCTAAAGGCAAGCTGGTTGTCGCGGAGGTGGAGTCCACCCAGTAAACGGGTTGAAAGTTGACGTTGCGACGCAACCGGATAGTCTGCGCCTGCTTCCGCGCCTTCCACAGCGCGATGAGACAAATCGGCACCGTCATTGGGATGGCTATCGTCCCAACCTCGGAGAAACGAGATGCTCAAGGTGCAAAGTGCGGAAGTTCGATTTCGACTTTTTGAGTGTGGACAATTTTTCCTGATCCTGATGGGCGCTGGTCTACTTGCGTCGGCCGCTTTTGCCGATGTCGTCGAGCCAGCGACCCTCGCCGTCGCGGATTTCGAGTTCAGGGATACGTCAGGCGAAGTCAGGGACCAGACCGCCGAACACGAAGCGCGACTGAAGGCATTTGGGGTAGCGTTGCAGGATGGCCTTTCGGAGAAGATCAAGCTCGTCGCGCTACCCTGTCAGGCAGAACAGTGCACCATCAAGGACCCCGGCCTTGTCGATCTTTCGAAACAGGCAAGAACAGCCAGCGCGAAATATCTCCTGATCGGTCAGATGCACAAGATGAGCACGCTGGTCGGCTGGGTGAAGTTTGCAGTGCTGGATTTGAGCAACAACAAACCTGTCTGCGATCGATACCTGACTTACCGGGGAGATACCGACGAAGCGTGGCGACGAGCAGCAGAGTTCACGGCACGTGACGTCGAGAAGCACTGCATTCCGTAGGTATCGCGAAAAGCCCGGCGACCGAAACGGATAGCCGACAGCAACGCAATGCAAATGGCTTCGGTGATCAGACCGGCAGGAATGCGACGCCGTCGCGTGTTCGAGTCACGCAAGCGGCACCAATATTTTCAGCGCGTGCCGTCGAGCATGTCGCCCCCTCTCGTGTTCAACGCCGCTACGCGCACGCGCCTGATCCAGTCGGCGGCATCCTCCCGGCCCTTGCGGCCCTTGAGCAGATCGAGCGCCGACAGCACGCGAAGGAACTTGGATTGGGCGCGGGCATGGATGTCGCTGTAGCCTTTGATCAGCCGGCGCCCTGAACCCAGCATGGACTGGGTACCGCAATTGCGGCGTCAGGCGGCCTTCTTCTTCGCCAGCCTCGCCTTGATGCTGGCGACGTCGGCGCGCGGCGTCGCCGCAAACAGCGTCTTGGTGTAGCTGTGCTTGGGGTCGGCAAATACCTCGTCGCGCGAACCATATTCGACGGCCTCGCCGTAATACATAACCATCACGTCGTCGGCGATGTAGCGCACCACCGACAGGTCGTGGCTGATGAAGACATAGGTCAGCTTGAACTCGTCCTGCAGGTCGGCAAGCAGGTTGAGCACCTGCGCCTGCACCGACAGATCGAGCGCAGAGACCGGCTCGTCGAGCACCAAAAGGCTCGGATTGAGCATCAGAGCCCTGGCAATGGCGATGCGCTGGCGCTGGCCGCCCGAGAACATGTGCGGGTAACGGTTGTAATGCTCCGGTCCAAGGCCGACCTTCTTCAGCATCTTCATGGCGAGATCGCGCCGTTCGTCGGCCGGTGTGTCGGTGTTGATGAGCAGCGGCTCGCCCAGCACATCGCCGATCTTCTGGCGCGGATTGAGCGAACCATAGGGGTTCTGGAAGACGATCTGCACCTTGCGGCGCATCTCCTTCGTCAGCCCATCCCTGGCGATGTCGACCTTGTTGCCGTCGATGAAGAGCTCGCCTGCTGTCGCGGGATCGATCAGGGTGATGATACGTGCGAGCGTTGACTTGCCGCAGCCGCTTTCGCCGACGATGGCCAGCGTCTTGCCCTTGTCGACGCTGAAGGAAACGCCCTTGACCGCGTGCACCGTGCGTGAGGGACGAAACAGACCGCCGCCGACATGGTAGTCGCGCACGATGTTCTTGCCTTCGAGAACCGTGGCACTCATGGCGCGGCTCCCGTTGCCGGCTGGGTTGCCGCGGCGGGCCCGTCTCCCGCAGCAGAGGGGGCCGGTTCGAACAGCATGTCGGAAATGGTCGGCAGCCGATCGCCGACGGCGTTTTCCGGCAGCGCCGACAGAAGCGCGCGCGTGTAGTTGCTCTTCGGCTGCTCGAACAGCGACAGAACGTCGGCCTCCTCCATCTTGCGGCCCTTGTACTGGACGATGACGCGGTCGGCGGTCTCGGCCACGACGCCCATATTGTGGGTGATCATGATCAGGCCCATGCCGTATTTGGCCTGCAGGCCGACCAAAAGATCGAGGATCTGCTTCTGGATGGTGACGTCGAGCGCGGTGGTCGGCTCGTCGGCGATCAGCAGCTTCGGATTGCAGGCGATGGCGATGGCGATCATGACGCGCTGGCACTGGCCGCCCGACATCTGGTGCGGGAACGAGTTCAGCCGCTCTTCCGGATCGGCAATGCCGACCAGCTTCATCAGCTCGATGGCACGGGCCCGACGCTGGGCGCGGTCCATGCCCATATGGAAGCGCAGCACCTCCTCGATCTGGAAGCCGGCGGTGAAGCACGGATTGAGGCTGGCGATCGGTTCCTGGAAGATCATTGAGATGTCCTTGCCGACGATCTTGCGGCGCTCGGACGGACTGAGCTCGAGCAGATCGACGCCGTCGAAGGCCATGCGGTCGGCCTTCACCGTCGCCGTGTTCGGCAAAAGCCCCATCACCGCCAGCATCGCCACCGATTTGCCGGAGCCGGATTCGCCGACGATCGCCAGCACCTGGCGCGGCTCGATCGACAGGTCGATGCCTTGCACCGCCATGAACGGTCCGGCGGCGGTATCGAAGGACACGGTAAGGTTCTTGATTTCGAGAAGAGGCATGGTCACGACCTCTTCAGCTTGGGATCGAAGGCATCGCGCAGCCCATCGCCGATCAGGTTGATCGCAAGCACAGTGATCAGGATGGCAAGGCCGGGGAAGGTCACCACCCATGGCGCGCGCAGGATGAACTCGCGTGCCGTGGCCAGCATCGTGCCCCATTCCGGCGTTGGCGGCTGCGCGCCGACGCCGAGGAAGCCGAGAGCCGCGGCCTCGAGAATGGCGTTGGAGAAGGACAGCGTCGCCTGCACGATCAGCGGCGCCATGCAGTTCGGCAAGATCGTCTTCACCATCAGCCTGAGATGACTGGCACCGGCCACCTTGGCGGAGATCACATATTCGCGGTTCTTTTCGGCCATCACTGCCGCGCGTGTGAGCCGCGCGAAATGCGGCTGCAGCACCAGTGCAATCGCCAGCATGGCGTTGAACAGGCCGGGTCCGAGGATCGCCACCAGAACCAGGGCAAGGAGCAGCGACGGGAAGGCCAGGATGACGTCCATGATACGCATGATCAGCGTATCGACCCAGCCGCGGAAATAGCCGGCGAGCACGCCGAGGATGATGCCGCTGGTCAGCGAGAAAACGACGACGACCAGACCGATGAACAGCGAGAACCGCGCCCCGAAAATCAGCCGCGAAAGCATGTCGCGGCCGACCGCATCGGTGCCGAGCAGGAACATCGACCTGCCGCCCTCCTGCCAGGCCGGCGGCGTCAGCAGCGCATCGCGAAACTGTTCGTCAGGCGAATGCGGCGCGACCAGTGGCGCGAGAATCGCCACCAGCACCAGGGCCGAGAACACGACCAGGCCGATGACGGCGCCGGTGTTCATCGAGTAGTAATGCCAGAACTCGGTGAAGGCGCGTTGCCGGCCGCCGGGCGGAATGGAGGCGGCGGTGGCTTCTGCCGTGGTTTGGTCGGTCATCTCACTGCACCCGGATACGTGGGTTGATAACGGCGTAGAGCACGTCGACGATCAGGTTCACCGCCATGACGATCAGCGCGATGATCAGCAAGCCGCTCTGGACGACGACATAGTCGCGCTTGGCGATCGCGTCGATCATCCACTTGCCGATACCGGGCCAGGAAAAGATCGTTTCGGTCAGGATGGCGCCCGCCATCAGCGTGCCGACCTGGAGGCCGATGGTGGTGACGACGGGGATCAGCGCATTGCGAAAAGCGTGAAGCCCGATGACACGGCGCGGCGCCAGGCCCTTGGCGCGGGCGGTGCGGACGTAGTCCTCGCCCAGCACCTCCAACATCGCCGACCGCGTCTGGCGCGCTATGACGGCAAGCGGAATCGTCGCCAGCACGATCGCCGGCAGGACCAGATGACTGGCGGCGGACCTGAAAGCGCCGCTCTTGCCGGAGATCAGGCTGTCGATCAGCATGAACCCCGTCGTCGGCTTGAAGAAATACTGAAGGCCGATGCGGCCGGAAACCGGCGTCCAACCGAGATAGCCGGAGAAGAAGATGATGAGCAGCAGCCCCCACCAGAAGATCGGCATCGAATAGCCGGTCAGCGCCACACCCATCGTCGCCTGGTCAAACCATGATCCGCGCTTGACCGCGGCGAAGATGCCGGCGGGAATGCCGATGAGTACGGCGATGATCAGCGCGATCGTCGCCAGTTCCAGCGTGGCCGGAAACAGCGCCTGGAATTCACCGAGCACAGGCCGCTTGGTGGCGATCGATATGCCGAAGTCGCCGGTCAGGACTCTGCCGATATACTCGAGATACTGGACGACATAAGGCCGGTTGTAGCCAAACCGCTCGATAAGCTCCGCGTAGCGTTCGGGGCTGACGCCGCGCTCGCCGGCCAGGGCCAGGATCGGGTCGCCCGGCAGAAGCCGGACGAAAGCGAACGCCGCCAGCGATATGCCGAACACGGTCGGGATGATCAAGGCGAGCTTGTGGAGGAGATAGCGGAGCATCTTACTTCATAGAACGGCGGCGCCGGAAGTCCAGCGCCGCCGTCCAATTTCTCAGGAGTTATTCGGTGACGTCGACGCCGTCAAACCGATGAATGCCGAGCGGATCCATGACGAAGCCCGAAACCTTCTTGTTCATCGGCATGAAGACCTTGGAATGGGCGATGGTCAGCCACGGGGCCTCACGCTTGAACACGACCTGAGCTTCCTCGTAGATCTTGGTGCGCTCAGCGACATCAGTGGTCGCCTTGCCCTTCTGCAACAAGGCTTCGAACTCCTGGTTGCACCAGATCGCATAGTTGGACTGGCCAATGGCATCGCAGCCGAGCAGGAACAGGAAGTTGTCTGGATCGCCATTGTCGCCGGTCCAGCCGAGCTGGAAGGCGCCGTCACGATCCTTCTGCTTGCCGCGTTCGCGATACTCGGTCCATTCGTAGCTGACGATCTCGGCCTTCACGCCGATCTTGGCATAGTCGGCCTGGATCAGTTCCGCGACTCTTTTGGCGTTCGGATTGTACGGGCGGCTGACCGGCATTGCCCAGATCTTCATCGACAGGTCCTTGACGCCGGCGTCGGCCAGCATCTTTTTGGCCGCGTCCGGATCGTATGGATCGTCCTTGATGTCCTTGTTGTAGGACCACATCGTCGGCGGGATCGGGTTTATGGCCGCCTGGCCAGCGCCCTGATAGACCGCATCGAGAATGGCCTGCTTGTTGACGGCCATGTTGAGCGCCTTGCGGACCTCGACCTTGTCGAAGGGCGGTTGCGTCGTGTTGTAGGCCATGTAGCCGATGTTCAGGCCTTCCTGCTCGTCGACCTTGAGGTTTGGGTCAGCCTGCAGGCCGGCGATGTCGGCCGGCGCCGGGTACGACATGATATCGCACTCGCCTGCCTTCAGCTTCTGCGCGCGCACGGCCGGATCGGTCGTGATGGCGAAGATCAGATCGTCGATCTTCTGGCGGCCGCCATAGTAGCCGTCCCATGCCGCATAGCGGATGACCGCATCGACCTGGTAGTCGACGAACTGGAACGGACCGGTGCCGATCGGCTTCTGGGTGAATTGCTGCCTGGTGCCGGCCTTGTCGAGCTGATCGGCATATTCCTTGGAGACGATCGAAGCGAAATCCATCCCGAGGTCCGGCAGAAAAGCGACTTCAGGCTTGTTCAGCACGAATTTCACCGTCAGGTCGTCGACCTTGACGATTTCCTTGAGAAGATCCGGGAAGCCCATGCCGGCAAAATATTCCCAGCCGGTGCCTGCCAGATAATCGAACCACGGGTTTTCCTTCTTCCACTGGCGTTCGAAGGAGAAGATCACGTCGTCGGCGTTGAGATCGCGCGTCGGCGTGAAGTAGTCCGTGGTCTGGAACTTCACACCCGGCCGAAGCTTGAACGTGTATTCGAGACCGTCGTCGGAAACCGTCCAGCTCTCGGCGAGGCCAGGCGTGATGGTGGTCTTGCCGTGTTCGAACTCGACCAGGCGCGAATAGATGGTGCGCGACGACGCGTCGAAGTCGTTGCCACCGCTCCACGGCGATGGGTCGAAGCCGGCCGGCGACGCCTCCGAGCAGTAGACCAGCTGTTTCGCATTGGCCATGCCGCCGAGGACGCTTGCGGCCAGCAACGCGGCCGCAAAAGTCAGTTTCTTTTTCATGGAGGACTCCCTGATGTTCTTCCAAGCCCCTCTATCAGGCTCGCGAAGCGCGCATATAAGCACCGTTTTTCCGGCTTTGGAACACCCCGTTTGCCTACCCCATGGGAAGCAGAATTTATTTCTGTGCACACGCCAAAAAGGAGAAGGAAATGTCAATTACTGCCTATCACGGTATTGTTAACGACTGCATTTTTTTATTGATCTTCAACCCGGCGTTGGTGAGGAACTGCGACCTTCGGCTGGTCGTTGGCGCGGAAGGTTTTGTTCCCGTCTTGCCGCAGGGCGAGACTTGCACGGCTGCCGATAGTCGCAATACATAGTTGGCACGCTGGTTTTCCTGGGTGCCCGGCAGCAGCGGAGGACGTCTCTGGCATTCGGAGGCAACGCGGCGGGCAAGCAGAGACAATAAGAACAACCGAGGAGGGACAGGTGGCAAAAGCACCAAGGACGACGGCCCCAGCGAAAGCGAAGGCCAAAACTGCCGCAAAACCGGCCAGCTCCGACAAGCCAAAGGCGCCGACGGCCAACGCCGTTGCCAAGCCGAAAGCGGCCCCGACAACGGCTTCATCGGCGTCGAAGCCGGGCCCGGCCACGAGATTGCCGAAAGCGGTTGCGCCGGAAAAGCCTTGGCTCAAGAGCTATCCGAAGGTCGTTCCGGCCGAGATCGGCGCCCTGCCCTTCGGCTCCATCGGCGATCTGCTCGCCGACGCCTGCAAGCAGTATGCCAGCCGGCCTGCCTTCACCTGCATGGGCAAGACCATCACCTATGCGGAAGTCGAGCGGCAATCGGCCGCCTTCGGCGCCTATCTGCAGTCGACGGGACTGCAGAAGGGCGCACGCGTGGCGCTGATGATGCCGAACGTGCTGCAATATCCGGTGGCGATGATGGCAGTGCTGCGCGCCGGCTATATCGTGGTCAACATCAACCCGCTCTACACGCCGCGCGAGTTGGAACATCAGCTCAAGGATTCAGGTGCGCAAGCCATCGTCATTCTCGAGAATTTCGCCAACACCTTGCAGGCGGTGATCGCCAAGACGGCGATCAAGCATATCGTGGTCGCGGCGATGGGCGACATGCTTGGCAGCCTGAAAGGGACGATCGTCAATCTCGTCGTGCGCCGCGTGAAGAAGATGGTGCCGGCCTGGTCGCTGCCGGGCCATGTCAAGTTCAACGCCGCGTTGATGGCAGGCGCCGGCATGAATTTCAAGCCAGTGCATGTCGCTGCCGACGACGTCGCCTTCCTGCAATATACCGGCGGCACCACCGGCATCTCGAAGGGCGCGGTGCTGCTGCACAGCAACGTGCTGGCCAACGTGGCGCAGAACGCGCTCTGGATCGAGGACGCCTTCACGGTCAAGCCGAAGCCGGCGCATCTCAACTTCATCTGTGCGCTGCCGCTCTATCATATCTTCGCGCTGACGGTGAACGCACTGATGGGCATGCAGTTGGGTGGCCAGAACATACTCATTCCCAATCCGCGCGACATTCCCGGCTTCGTCAAACAACTCGGCAAATACCCGATCCACATCTTTCCGGGCCTCAACACGCTGTTCAACGCGCTGCTCAACAATGAGGATTTCCGCAAGCTCGACTTCAAGCCGCTGATCCTGACGCTGGGTGGCGGCATGGCGGTGCAGAGGGGTGTCGCCGAACGCTGGAAGGCGTTGACCGGCTGCCCGGTCACCGAGGGCTACGGGCTTTCGGAAACCTCGCCGGTGGCCACCGCCAACACATTCAGCAATGGCAACTTCACCGGCACGATCGGCCTGCCGCTGCCCTCGACCGCGATCGCCATCCGCGACGACGACGGCAATGATTTGCCGCCCGGCGAAGTCGGCGAGATCTGCATCCGCGGACCGCAGGTGATGGCCGGTTACTGGAGCCGGCCGGACGAGACCGCCAAGGTGATGACCAAGGACGGTTTCTTCAAGTCGGGCGACATGGGCTTCATGGACGAGCGCGGCTACACCAAGATCGTTGACCGCAAGAAGGACATGATCCTTGTGTCCGGCTTCAACGTCTATCCGAACGAACTCGAGGAAGTGGTGGCCCTGCATCCGGGCGTGCTCGAAGTGGCGGCGATCGGCGTGCCGGACGAGCATTCAGGCGAAGTGCCGAAGCTGTTCGTCGTCAAGAAGGACCCGTTGCTGACCGCTGAGGTGCTGACTGTCTATTGCCGCGAGAACCTGACCGGCTACAAGCGGCCAAAATACATCGAGTTTCGGACCGAACTGCCGAAGACGCCGGTGGGCAAGATCCTGCGGCGGGCGTTACGGGGATAGTATAATTTTGGGCGATTGCCTTACTGTCGACAACGCGGCGGATACGCTTTCCCGTCCCGATCCACTGACATTCATCAAGGCGAACATGCGGATCGCCCCTGTTCCCGCGCTGCCCGAAATCCGGCTTTACGCAGCCCATCCAGCGAGCGGTCTGTGGCGGCTCACGCATCAAGATGGACAAGCAGCCGAGCCGGAAGAAGAAGGAACCGAAGCCGACGAGTACGGGCCCGACCCGCAGCCACCTTACTGGGCCTATGCCTGGGCCGGCGGCGCGGTGCTTGCCCGCTACATTCTCGATCGGCCGGAGACCGTGGCCGGGCTTCGCGTGCTCGACCTCGGCGCCGGGTCGGGCCTCGTCGGCATCGCCGCGGCAAAGGCCGGCGCCAGCCAAGTGATCGCGTCCGAGATCGACCGCAACGGGGTCGCCACGCTCGGTCTCAATGCGGTGGCGAACGGTGTTACGATCACGGTGGTCGGCGAGGATATCACCGCTGGTCCGCCGCCATCGGTGGATGTCGTGGCGGCCGGCGACTTGTTTTACCGGCAAGATCTCGCCGACCGGGTCGTACCCTTCCTCGACCGCTGCCTGGCCGCCGGCATCAATGTGCTGATCGGCGACCCGGGCCGCGCCTACTTGCCCCGCTCGCGGCTTCGCCTGCTGGCCGAATACCAGGTACCGGATGTCGGCGAGGCAAAAGATGCGGCAACGAAGCCGAGCGGCGTGTTCTCGTTCGAGCCGGAGCAGCCCTGCGAGTTCAGGTCGTCTCCTTGACTCTTGCCGAAAGAAAGTCGGGCAGGTCGGCAACCGAATCCAGAATGACGTCGGCGATCTGCGACAGCGATTCCCGCGTGCCGGTGCCGGAGAGCACGCCGATCGCCAGACCGCAGCCGCCGGCCCGCGCCATCTCCAGATCGTGGCGATTGTCGCCGACCATGGCGATCGCGGCCGGCCTCAGGCCGGTCAGGTCCGAGAAGGCGAGGATCGTATCGGGCGCCGGTTTCGGATTGGCCACCGCGTCGTAACCAAAGGCGGCGTCGAACAGCTGCGCGACACCCAGCGTCAGCAATGTCTTTTCCGCGCCAGTGGTCGAATCGTTGGTGGCGACGCCGAGCCGGTAGGATTTCCTGTGAAGAACGCCAAGCGTCTCGACAATGCCCGGCAGCGCCACCGCCATCGACGAGCCCTGCACCGACGTGATCTCGTTGAAGCGAGCGACGGCAAGCATCTGGTCTTCGTCGGACAGTCGCGGAAACCAAAGCTCGACGACATCCATGTTGGTGCCGGAGGCAAAGATGGAATCGGGCTTGAAGCGTTTGGTGGCGAAATCGTAGCCCGCCGCCGCTAGCAGCCTGTCGGCCTTCCAGCGGTCGCCCTCCGACGCATCCATCGCCATGAAATCGGCAACGCCGAGCCATGTCGCATTGAAGTCGACAAGCGTGCCGTCCTTGTCGAACAATATTCCCTTGATCTCGGCCAAGCCGCTTACTCCGATCCGCGCAATCGGTGGATGTGTCCCACCAGTCCGGCGGTCGAAGCGTCCCGCTTTGCGGCATTCTCCTTGCCCTCCACGACAGGCAGCAGGCCGGTCGCCAGTTCCTTGCCGAGCTCGACGCCCCACTGGTCGAAGGAATTGATGTTGAAGAGCGTGCCTTCGACGAAGACGCGGTGCTCATAGAGCGCGATCAGCCGTCCGAACGTATGCGGATCGAGTTGTCTGTAGAGGATCGTCACTGAGGGCCGGTTGCCGGAGAAGACGCGGTGCGGGGCGATCCTGTCGACTTCGGCGGGCGCCATGCCCTTTGCCAGCATCTGCGCGCGCGCTTCCTCCAGCGTGCGGCCCTTCATGAAGGCCTCCGACTGCGCCAGGCAGTTGGCGAGCAGCAGATCGTGGTGATGCTTGAGATCCGGCTCATGGCCGATGGCCGCGGCGAGGAATTCGACTGGAATGAAATCGGTGCCCTGGTGGAGCAGCTGGAAGAAGGCGTGCTGGCCATTGGTGCCGGGCTCGCCCCAGACCAGTGGGCCGGTCGGCGTGGTCACAGTGCCGCCGTCGAGGGTTACGCTCTTGCCGTTCGATTCCATGTCGAGCTGCTGCAGATAGGCCGGCAGCCTGGACAGGCGCTGATCATAGGGAATGACGGCGCGGGCGGGGTATTGGCAGATCACCCGATGCCACCAGCCGATCAATCCCATCAGCGCCGGCAGGTTCCTGGCCAGCGGCGCCGTCTGGAAATGTTCGTCCATCGCGTGCGCGCCATCGAGAAAGGCGCGAAAATTCTTCGGGCCGACGGCGATCATCACCGGCAGGCCGATCGCGCCCCAGACTGAGTAGCGTCCACCGACCCAGTCCCAGAAGCCGAAGACGCGGTCGGACGCGATGCCGAATTTGGCCACCAGGTCCAGCGCCGTCGAGACGGCGGCGAAATGCTTACCGACCGCTTCCTTGCCCAGCGCCTTCCGCACCCATTCGCGCGCCGTCTCGGCATTGGTCATCGTCTCGATGGTGGTGAAGGTCTTCGAGGCGACGATGAACAGTGTGGTTTCGGCGGAAAGGCCCTTCAGCGTGTCGTGGATATGGGCGCCGTCGATGTTGGACACGTAATGCGTGCGCGGCCCGTCGTGATAGGGCGCCAGCGCCAGCGTCGCCATGGCCGGGCCAAGGTCGGATCCGCCGATGCCGATGTTGACGATGTCGGTGATCTTCTTGCCGGTGGCGCCGGCGGCCTTGCCAGAGCGCACGGCATCGGCGAAGGCGCCCATCGCATCGAGCACGGCGACAACCTCCGCCTTCACGTCCTGGCCGTCGAGCACGATGCCCTTGCCGTTCAGGTTGCGCAGCGCGGTGTGCAGCACGGCGCGGCCTTCGGTGACGTTGATCCTCTTGCCCGAGAACATCGCGGCGCGCCGGCCTTCGAGATCGGCGGCTCCCGCCAGCTTCTCCAGCAGATCCATCGTCTGCGCATCGACCGCGCATTTCGACCAGTCGAGCAGCAGGTCGCCGTCGGCGGCTGAGAATTTTTCGAAGCGCTGCGGATCAGCAGCAAAAGCCTCGCGCATGCTGCCCGATTTTGCCGCACGGTGATCGCGCAGGGCGTCGAGCTGTTTTTGAAAGGACGATTGATCCACTGCCTCACTCCGAGCTTGAGATGCCAACATAACAGACCGGATGTTTCCGGCGCGTGTCGTCGCGTCCAAACTATCTAGCCGAAATCCACTGGTTTCAATGCGCAGCGATGACGCACTGCGTCAGGCAGCGATGACGCGTTGCGTCACGCTGGGATGATGCACGGCGTCAGGCAGCGATGACGCGTTGCGTCACGCGGGGGAAGGATCACTGGCGTAAATCCCAGCGATCAGAAAAATTGATTGGCGCAACAGCTTGTGCCACCGGTACATTCGACTGGTCCAGCCAAGTGAAAAAAGCTGGCCATCGAGGAACACCTTCCATGCCACAGCGAAACGACACGGCCATATGGTCCGGCCTGTTCCGGATTTCGGCGGAATCCGGCCAGACCCTGCAGGCGCAGATCCGTCAAGCGATCGTCGCCGCCATCCTCGACCGGCAGATCGCCGCCTCGATGCCGCTTCCGTCCTGCCGGATCCTGGCCGAGAAACTCGGCGTGGCGCGCGGCACCGTGGTGCTGGCCTTCCAGCAGCTCGTCGACCAGGGTTTCCTGGTGGCGCGCGAACGGCGCGGCCATTTCGTCAATCCCGACGTGCTGGCGACGCCGGCCAAACCGCATCAGAAGGCGCCCGACCAGGCCAACGAGATCGACTGGAAGGCGCGTCGGCAGATCGCGGCCAGTGACATGCCGCCGCCGGCCAAGCACGACAACTGGATCAAGTCGTCCTACCCCTTCGTCTATGGTCAGTTCGATCCGGCGCTGTTCCCGACCGCCGAGTGGCGCGAGTGCAACCGCATGGCCCTCGCCGTGCTCGAGATCCGCAACTGGGCGTCCGACATGGTCGACCGCGACGACCCGCTGCTGATCGAGCAGATCCAGGCGCGGCTGTTGCCGCGGCGCGGCATCTTCGCCAATCCCGATGAAATCATCGTCACGCTCGGCGCGCAGAACGCGCTCTACATGCTGGCGACGCTGCTGATGACCAAGGGCTCCAAGGTGGCCATGGAAGACCCCGGCTATCCCGACGCACGCTCGATCTTCCGGTTGGCGGGTGCCGACGTCACGCCGGTTCCGGTCGACCATTCCGGCATTGTAACCGCTTCTATTCCCAACGATTCCGGCTTCGTCTTCGTGACGCCCAGCCACCATTGCCCGACCATGGTGCCGCTATCGGCGGAGCGCCGGCAGGATTTGCTGGCGCGCGCCAATCGCCACAACCAGATCATCATCGAGGACGGCTATGACAGCCAGCTTCTGGACGAGGCGCCGCAGCAGGCGCTGAAGAGCCTCGACCGTTCCGGCCGCGTCATCTATGTCGGCTCGATGTCGAAGACGCTGGCTCCGGGTCTGCGGCTCGGCTACATCGTCGCCTCGGCCGGGCTGATCTCCGAGCTTCGCGCGCTGCGCCGCTTCATGCTGCGTCATCCGCCGGCCAACAACCAGCGCGCAGTCGCGCTGTTCCTGTCGCTTGGCCATCACGAGGCGCTGGTGCGGCGGCTGTCGAGCGCCTTCGACGAACGGCGCAAGCGTCTGATCCATGCCATTTCCGCCTTCCTGCCTGAGTGGCGCTCGACCGATTCCGCCGGTGGCGCGTCGCTCTGGCTCGAAGGGCCTCGCGGCACCGATTCGCGCGGGCTGGCCGAGGCCGCCGCCTCGCGCAGCGTCATCATCGAGCCCGGCGACCGCTTCTTCGACCGCACCGAAAAGCCGTCACGCTTTATGCGGCTGGGCATCTCCTCGATCGCGCTGCAGCACATCGAGCCCGGCATCCGAGAACTGGCGACGGCGGCCGGGCGCAGACCGGCGGCGGCTTGATGCCTGGACCGGACCGGGACCGGCCACCGTTCTTTAGCGCCCTGGCATATGCGACGGGACCGTCTGGCTCATAGGCTGTGCCAATGCCGACGGCATAGTTCGAAGCATAGCGCATGACCCCGGAACCAGTCTTCGGTTTCCGGAAAGGATCATGCGCAAGCAGGAAAGTCTTAGAGCGTCCTTTGCGCGTCCAAGTGGACGCGCGGCGCTCTAACGGGGACGAAGCGGGCCGATGGTGGACCAACCACCGCCGCCCGCTTCGCAGCTAAAGGTGGAGTGCCTCCCATGTCAGTGGCTGTTGAGAAGCCGGATACGCCCTCGGACCAACGTTCGCGGCGTTCCGGCGGGCGCGAAGCGCGTCGCGCCATGCGGGCGGCGCCCCTTGCCGACGATATCAAGCCGGTGCGCGCCGGCCTCGAAGGCGGAAGCTACGGGCCGCTCAGCGAAAACGACCGCGAGCGCATTCACGAAGCGGTGCTGACGCTGCTTGAAACGGTCGGCTTCGCCAACGCCATCCCATCCTGCATCGAGGCGCTGACCAAGGCCGGCGCCACCCTCGGCGAGGACGGCCGCATTCGTTTTCCGCGCGCGCTCGTCCTCGATACCATCAAGAAGGCCGCACGCCGTTTCACGCTGCATGGCCAGGATCCCAAGCACGACATGCTGATCCAGGGCAAGCGCGTGCATTACGGCACGGCGGGCGCCGCGGTGCATCTGGTCGACGTCGAGAAGCGCTGTTATCGCGAGTCGCTGCTGCAGGACATCTATGACGCGGCCCGCATCGTCGAAGGGCTCGACAACATCCATTTCTTCCAGCGGCCGATGGTGCCGCGCGACATTCCCGATCCGCTCGACATGGACTTCAACACGCTTTACGCCTGCGTGATGGGCACGTCGAAGCATGTCGGCACTTCCTTCACGGTACGCGAGAACGTCAAGCCGGCGCTCGACATGCTCTATGCGATTGCCGGCGGCGAAGAGAATTTTCGCGCCCGGCCTTTCGTCTCCAATTCGAACTGTTTTGTCGTGCCACCGATGAAATTCGCCGAGGACGCCTGCGGCGTACTCGAGGCCTGCGTCGAAGGCGGCATTCCAATCCTATTGCTGTCGGCCGGCCAGGCGGGTGCGACGGCGCCGGCGGCGATCGCCGGTGCGGTGGTGCAAGCGGTGGCCGAGGTGCTCGCCGGCCTCGTCTACGTCAACGCCATCAAACCCGGCCATCCGGCGATCTTCGGCACCTGGCCGTTCGTCTCGGACCTCAGGACCGGCGCCATGTCCGGCGGCTCGGCCGAGCAAGCGGTGCTGACCGCTGCCTGCGCCCAGATGGCGCAATTCTACGACCTGCCGGGCGGTTCGGCCGCCGGCATGACGGATTCGAAACTGCCCGACATTCAGTCCGGTTACGAAAAGGGCATCACTGACGTAATGGCCGGCCTTGCCGGTCTCAACCTTGTCTACGAATCGGCCGGCATGCACGCCTCGCTGCTCGGCTTCTGCCTGGAAAGCCTGATCATCGACAACGACATGCTCGGCCATTGCCTGCGCTGCGTGCGCGGCATCGAGGTGACCGATGAGTCGCTGTCGATAGACACCATCGCCGACGTCTGCCTGAAGGGGCCTGGTCACTATCTCGGCAACGAGCAGACGCTGCGGCTGATGCAGACGGAATATTTCTATCCGGCGGTCGGCGACCGCTTTTCGCCGAAGGAGTGGAACGAGAAGGGCAGGCCCGACATCTTGCAGCGGGCGATCATCGAGAAGAAACGCATCCTCGCCGAGCGCTTCCCGCGCCATGTGCCGAAGCCGGTCGACGACAAGTTGCGCGCCCGCTTCGGCAATCTTATCCATCTGCCGCGCAGCGGCATGGGCGGCTGAAGACGCTACTCGTCAAAACGGTCAGTCGACGCCCAACCCGTAGCGCTCGACGACCTCGCCACTGATCAGCTTGGCATGCAGCGTCATCAGTATGATTTGCGCATCGAAGCTGTCGCCGGCCTCAAGTGCCGCCTCGAGCCGGCGCTCCGCGTCCAGCCTATGTTGAAGGCCGTTGGATTGCTCGAATGCTTCCGGCCCGGCAACGCAATAGCCAAGCAGCAGCGCCACCGGTGGATAGGCTTGTGGTGGCGGCTCGTCGGGCCAGTGATCCTTCATCAGATTGACGATGGTGAGCTTTGCTCCTTCCGGCACAAGGGCGGGATGAAGGTCGACGCCGCGTAACGCGGCGTCGAGTTGCCTGAGGTCGCCTGAACGGCCGAACATTCCGAGGAAGCCTAGGGAGGAGCGCCGTTTCGCCATGATGTTCCTAACCGAATGCCCGAAACCGCGGCGAAGCGCCGGCCGCACGCAACCGCTAAAGCGCGTCGCGTTTGACCGGGCGCATGCGACGCGCTTTAGGTTGTTGTTTATGCATGTCGTTATCGCAAAACCGCTGCACACTTTTGCGCGACATGCATTAACCGCTCGCTGCCAGCAACAAAACACCAGCGAGGGCCGATCCCGCCAGCGTCGGCAGCATGCCGATCTTCAGCTTCAGAATGGCGATCATGGCAGCACACGACAGCAGCGCCGCACCCCAGTCGATCGATGAAAACACCGGCACGTCCATCCCAAGACCGACGTTGCGCACCTCGCCGAAGATGACGTGCAAGCCGAACCACAGAGCGAGATTCATGATGACGCCGACGACGGCGGCGGTGATCGCGCCCAGCGCCGCCGACAGCGCCTTGTTGCCGCGCAGGGATTCGATGTAGGGCGCACCGAGGAAGATCCAGAAGAAGCAAGGCGTGAACGTGGCCCACAGCGTGAGCATCGCCCCAAGCGATCCGGCAAGCAGCGGGCTCAACGATCCGGATTGGCGGAACGCGGCAAGAAAGCCGACGAACTGCAGGACGAGAATGAGCGGACCCGGCGTGGTTTCAGCAAGCCCGAGGCCATCGACCATTTCACCGGGTGCGAGCCAGCCGAAGGACTCGACCGCTGCCTGCGCGACATAGGCAAGGACTGCGTAGGCGCCGCCGAAGGTGACGACCGCCATGACGCTGAAGAACCCACCAATCTGCGTCCACACGCTAGCAGACCCGGTAAAAGCCCAGATCAGAAGCACGGGCCCGAGCCAGATCGGCAGCCAGATCGCGATGGTCCGCGGCGCATGCCATCGCGTCGGCCTGGTGTGGGCCAGCTCGCCGCGCTCGAACATCAGGTCGACCGCGCCCTTGATGTCGGGAACCGCGTTTTTGCCGTGCGCCGCGCCGGAAAAAAGCGCCGGCGCAATACGGTTTCCAATCCATCCTGCCAGGCCGGCAAGCAGGATGATGAGCGGAAACGGCACGTTCAAAGCATAGATAGCGATGAAGGCGGCGAGCGCGATCAACACCATGACCCGATTCTTGAGGGCACGTCGTCCGATCCGGATCATCGCCTCGATCACGATGGCGAGCACGGCTGCTTTCACCCCGAAAAACAGCGCCTCGACCAGGGGAGCGTCGCCATACAGCGCATAGAGGATGCTCAACGTGAGCATCACAAGCGCGCCCGGCGCGACGAACAGGACACCGGCGACCAGGCCGCCGATCGTCCGGTGCAGCAGCCAGCCGATATAGATGGCGAGTTGCTGGGCTTCAGGGCCGGGCAGCAGCATGCAGTAGTTCAACGCATGCAGGAAACGTTGCTCGCCGATCCAACGCCGTTCCTCGACCAATTCCTTGTGCATGAGTGCGATCTGCCCGGCCGGCCCGCCGAAGCTGAACAGGCCGATTTTCGCCCAGAGTTTTACGCCTTCACGGAAGGATGGCGCAGCCGGCGCTTCGACGGTCTCGCCCGTTTTTCCCGAAGTCGCCATTTTGTCAGAAGCCCCCGTTTTGTCAGAAGGCCCCTTTTCTTCCGAAGCTTGGGCGCTCATGATGGCTTGCTTGGCCAGTTGTGCGTCTCCTCGGTGGCGTCGCGGCACCATCGGTAAAACGCATCGTAGAGCAGCATGCCCGCCTCCATCTGTTCCAGATCGTCGCGAAACATCCGCGACAGGCCAAGCGAGGCGGCCAAGAATCCGGCTGCCTGGGGAACCAGATCGAGGCTTGCGGTATCGGCTGCGCGCACGATCATGGCCAGGCGGTCGAGCGCCTCGGATTCGAGCCCGAACTCTTCGATCATCGTGTCGAAGGTGCAGCGTTCGCCCCGGTGAGTCCAGAACACATTGTCGATGTCAAAAGGCACGGCCTGAAAGCGATCCGCAGTGGCCGACACTTCGGCCGCCTCGACGAAGAGGAAGACCGCGCTCGGATCGATGAAGCGCCTGATCAGCCAGGGGCAGGCGATGCGATCGACCTTCGGGCGGGTCCGCGTCACCCACATGGTGCGGCCCTTTTCATCGCGGGGCGGCATCTTGCCGGCGTGGATCAAAGGTCCCTTGGCATCACGCCAGGCTTCGAACCCGCCTTCGAGGGATTCGGCACCGACGCCCTCATGCCGCAGCCATGCGGCCACGCCTTGCGAGAGCTTTTGTCCTCTTTGGCAGACGACCGCCACTCGGCTGCCGGCGAATTCGGATGCCCAGGTCGAGACGGTTTTGAAATCACGCCGGTTTGAGGCCGGCAGCAGGCGCGGATCGGCGTTGTAGTCCTCTTCGATGCGAACATCGATGATCGCGGGCGCACCCGGCAGACCAATCAGACGCGAAAGTTGCGATACGGTGATAGCGGTTGTCGACGGCATGGCGTCCACCTCCTTGAGAGAGAAGCTTGGACGCGAACGTTGGGCTGACGCCTCACGGGGTCGTCGCGATGCACCCCTTGCCATGATCGTGGATTTGTCGCGCCCGCTTGTCAAGCGTCATGCCTGGAGCAAAGGATGCTCTGGCTCCGGCGGCCGGCTTGGCGGAGCCAGAACACGTCTGGGAGGAAACCATGAAAAAGACCTATCACGGCAGCTGCCATTGCGGTGCGGTGCGTTTCGAAGCCGAAATCGACCTCGCCGAAGGCATCCGCAAATGCAATTGCAGCTTCTGCTGGAAACTCGGCTACCGGAAATCCTTCGCAGCCTATGAAGCCGTGCGGGTGACGGACGGCCGCGACCGGATGCGGGAATACCAGGCGACGCCGTCGAACTGGCCGGAAGGCGACATCAATCACTATATGTGCCCGAACTGCGGCGCGAATTTTCTCTCGCGCGGCTATCTCGACTTCATGGGCGGGAATTTCTGGGCGGTGAACGTCGCCTGCCTCGACGACGTCACCGAAGAGGAACTCGCCGCAGCACCGATCGTCTACGAGGACGGCAAGCGCGACAGGCAGGATCAGGCGCCGGAGATCACCAGCTATCTCTGAGCGGCGGGTCAGCAAACATCTGACGGCGGCTTGATCGTATCAAGCCGCCGCGAGCGGAAAGCGCCGCAGACCGACGTCTAAAGCGCGTCGTCTGAAGCACGCGACGCCCTTTAGACCTTATTTATGCATGTCGTTGTCCCAAAACCGCTGCACACTTTTGGGCGACATGCATTAGTGATTGTCCCGCGGCACGCCCCTGGTGTGCGCCACATCCTGGTATTTCACCGCCGGTTTCAGCACCATTCCTTCGGAAAACTGGTCGACCATGCCGCGCTGGATCTCCTGCCATGGCGTCTGGTGCTTGGGGTAGTGATAGCCGCCGCTGTTCTGCAGCTCGGCGCGCCGGCGCGTGATCTCGTCGTCGGTGACGAGAATGTCGGCGGTGCCCTTGCGCAGGTCGATGCGGACGCGGTCACCGGTCTTCAACAGCGCCAGCCCGCCGCCTATGGCGGCTTCGGGCGAGGCGTTGAGGATCGACGGCGAGCCCGACGTGCCCGACTGGCGGCCGTCGCCGATGCAGGCCAGCGCATGAATGCCCTTCTTGATGAGATGGGCCGGCGGCTGCATGTTGACGACTTCGGCGCCGCCGGGATAGCCGATCGGACCGGCGCCGCGCATGAACAGGATCGTGTGCTCGTCGATGCCTTGCGCCGGATCGTCGATGCGGGCGTGGTAGTCTTCGGGCCCGTCGAAGACCATGGCGTTGCCTTCGAAGGCCTCGGGGTCCTTCGGGTTCGACAGATAGCGTTTGCGGAATTCGGGCGAGATGCCGCTGGTCTTCATGATCGCCGAATCGAACAGATTACCCCTAAGATTGATGAAGCCGGCATTAGCTTTCAGCGGCTCGGCGACGGTGCGGATGACGTCGAGATTCTCGTTGACGGCCCCACTGCAATTGTCGCCCATCGTCTTGCCGTTGACGGTCATGGCGTCGGGATGGGGCAACAGCCCGGCCTTCATCAGTTCGGCCACCACCGCCGGCACGCCACCGGCATGGTGATAATCCTCGCCGAGATATTCGCCCGACGGCTGCAGGTTGACGATAAGCGGTATCTTGAGGCCGACCTTCTGCCAGTCGTCATTGTCGAGCGGCACGCCGAGATGGCGGGCGATGGCATTGAGATGGATCGGCGCGTTGGTCGAGCCGCCGATGGCCGAATTGACGACGATCGCATTCTCGAAGGCCTGCCGCGTCATGATGTCGGAGGGCTTCAGATCCTCATGCACCATGTCGACGATGCGTTTTCCTGTCTCATAGGCGATCTGGCCGCGCTCGCGATAGGGCGCGGGGATCGCGGCCGAGCCCGGCAGTTGCATGCCGAGCGCCTCGGCCAGCGAGTTCATGGTGGTGGCGGTGCCCATTGTGTTGCAATAGCCGGTGGACGGCGCCGAGGAAGCGACGATGTCCATGAACTCGTCATAGCCGATCTCGCCGGCCGATAGGCGCTGACGCGATTCCCAGACGATGGTGCCGGAGCCGGTGCGCTTGCCCTTGTGCCAGCCGTTGAGCATCGGGCCGACCGACAGCGCGATGGCCGGAATGTTGACGGTGGCGGCGGCCATCAGCAGGGCCGGCGTCGTCTTGTCGCAGCCGATGGTGAGCACGACGCCGTCGAGCGGGTAGCCGTAGAGCACCTCGACCAGGCCGAGATAGGCAAGATTGCGGTCGAGTGCGGCGGTCGGGCGCTTGCCCGTCTCCTGGATCGGGTGGCACGGGAATTCGAAAGGGATGCCGCCCATCGACACGATGCCCTCGCGCACGCGCTTGGCCAGTTCGAGATGATGGCGGTTGCAGGGCGACAGATCCGAACCGGTCTGGGCGATGCCGATCAGCGGCTTGCCCGACATCAGTTCGGCACGCGTCAGTCCGTAATTCAGGTAGCGCTCGAGATAAAGCGCCGTCATCCCCGGATTGTCGGGATTGTCGAACCACTCCTGCGAGCGAAATTTCTTCTTCGTTGTGGGGGCGCCGGCCATCATGGTCTCCGTATTTGTATGACAAATCGATATGACAACGCGCGAGAGCAGGCAAGAGGCACGCGCCATCCGAATCCGGACTTTGGTGCGATAGACATACATCGGGCCCCACGCTAGACGGGATCGGGGTTTGTCAATTTTGTATCCGGGAGATTTTGATGGCTTTGGTGATCGAAGGCGAGGAACGCATCGCCGCACCCCTGCAAAAAGTGTGGGAAGCGCTGAACGACCCGGACGTTCTGAGGCAGACCATTCCAGGCTGCCAAAGCCTCGAAAAGAAGTCAGACACCGAGATGGGGGCGACCGTGGTGCTCAAGATCGGCCCGATCAAGGCGACGTTCAACGGCGAGGTGACGCTCAGGAATCTCAACCCGCCGCATTCCTACACCATCCAGGGCGAGGGCAAGGGCGGCATCGCCGGCTTTGCCAAAGGCGGCGCCGATGTGACGCTGACCGCCGACGGGCCGGAGGCGACGATCCTCAGATATGCGGCCAAGGCCGATGTCGGCGGAAAGATCGCCCAGCTCGGCAGCCGACTGATCGAATCGACGTCGAAGAAACTTGCCGGGCAGTTTTTTTCGAGTTTTGGCGAGAAGGTGGGCGGCTGAGCATTCCCCTCCCCCTTGAGGGGAGGGTGGCCCGAAGGGCCGGGTGGGGTCGGTGGCGACGCGCTCCGACATTTCTTTCGTAAGAGGTCGAGGCAGCTGAGGCGGGGCCGCCCCCCCGGGGGGGGGGGGGGGGGGGCCGCCCCCGCCCCGCCCGGGGGGGGGGGGGGGGGTTTTGGTGGGGGGGGGTGTTTGGGGGGGGGTGGTGTGGTGGGGGGGGGGGGGGTGTGGGTAGGGATGAAGA
>NZ_JBVVPW010000001.1:0-78051 GCF_055811385.1 Mesorhizobium sp. WSM4849 | reverse complement strand
C
Source organism: Mesorhizobium sp. WSM4849 (assembly GCF_055811385.1). Taxonomy (NCBI): domain Bacteria; kingdom Pseudomonadati; phylum Pseudomonadota; class Alphaproteobacteria; order Hyphomicrobiales; family Phyllobacteriaceae; genus Mesorhizobium; species Mesorhizobium sp. WSM4849. The sequence continues at coordinate 78,050 of NZ_JBVVPW010000001.1, read as the reverse complement.
TCCCTATTTTTTTTTGTAACGTGGTGCTGCCCGCTCTGGCCCCCCCGCCGGCGGGGGTGCGCGGGCCACCCTCCCCTCAAGGGGGAGGGGATCACTCGAACACGATGCTTGGCACGGCGGCTTCGGCCGCGCCGCGTTCTTCGTTGACCCTGCCCCAGACGTTCGAGGCGATGTCGCGGTAGATCTTCGCCTCGGCGCTATCGGGCTTCGAGACCACCACCGGCGTGCCGGCATCGGAGCTTTCGCGGATGCCCATCTCGAGCGGCACTTCGCCGAGGAAGGTGACGCCGAGACGCTCGGCCTCGCGGCGCGCGCCGCCATGGCCGAAGATGTCGTAGCGCTTGCCGGTGTCGGGGGCGAGGAAATAGCTCATATTCTCGACGATGCCCAACACCGGCACGTCGACCTTCCTGAACATGTTGAGGCCTTTTCGGGCATCGATCAGGGCCAGATCCTGCGGCGTCGAGACGATGACGGCGCCGGCCAGCGGCACCTGCTGGGCCATGGTCAGCTGCGCGTCGCCGGTGCCGGGCGGCATGTCGACGACGAGCACATCGAGCGGACCCCACTCGACCTCGCGCAGCATTTGCGTCAATGCCGACATCACCATCGGCCCGCGCCAGATCATCGGCGTCTCCTCATCGACGAGGAAGCCCATCGACATGACCTTCAGGCCGTAATTCTCCATCGGCCTCAGGACCTTGCCGTCGACTGTCTGCGGCCGGCCATGGATGTTGAGCAGCCGCGGCATCGACGGGCCGTAGATGTCGGCATCGAGCACGCCGACCCTCAGGCCGTTGGCGGCGAGGCCTAGCGCGATGTTGACGGCGGTGGTCGACTTGCCGACGCCGCCCTTGCCGGAAGCAACAGCGATGATCGCCTCGATGCCGGGAACACCGCGCTTGCCCTGGCTGTGCGAGGCTGGAGCATGCGGGGCCGGTCGTGGCGCGGCAGCGGGTGCGGCCGGCGCGGGCCTGGGAGCGGGCCTTTGCGGAACCGGAGCCTCCATGCCGCCGCCTTTCCTTTCCGCCGTCAGCGCAACCACGGCGCCGGCGACACCGGGGATCGCCTTGACGACGCGTTCGGCGGCGGCGCGCAACGGCTCCATCTCTTGAGCCCGGGCGGCAGGGACGGTGATCGAGAAGAAGACCTTGGCATCAGCAATGAAAATCTCGGAAACCATGCCGAGGTCGACGATGTTGCCGGTGAAGTCCGGTCCGTTGACCGTCTTCAGGCGCTCGATGACGATTTCCTTGGTGACGGACATGAGCTTTTTCCTCTGCTTTCCGCCTGAGATAATGCAGTTCCCGAACAGAACCAAGCGGCGGAACGACACGCACAGTGGCATGGCTTCAAAATTCGCGTCTGCTTGTCGGGATTTGCGGGAGACAAAACGTCTTTAGGGAAGAGGCACGCCAATCGCACAAGCTGCGGTCGCCGGAAAACGAAGCAGCCCTATCTTGTTGCAGGGCTTCGGACGTGCTCGCCAGCAAGGAAAGGAGACCAATCATGCTCGCAAACAGCAACGCAACGGCCAATCTCGCGGTGAAGGACCTGGCCAAGGCCAAGGCCTTCTATGAAGGCGTTCTGGGTCTGACGGAGGTTCACAACGAGGGGGGCGAACTGATCGTCTACAAATGCGGTGACACCAGCATCAACGTGTATCGCTCGATGTTCGCCGGAACCAACAAAGCGACGGCGGTAACCTGGATGGTCGGCGACGAGATCGAAAAAATTGTCAGCGCGTTAAGGTCGAAGGGCGTCGTCTTCGAACATTACGATATGCCGGGCCTGACGCTGGAAGGCGACATCCATGTCGGCTACGGCATGAAGGTCGCCTGGTTCAAGGATCCTGACGGCAACATTCTGAACCTGGTCGACCGTTAGCTTGGACGGAGGCGAAGCTTCGGCCGCATGAGGATTCGCCAAGCAAAAACAGCATGCATCTGGCGTAACCTCACTTGGCCGGGTAGCGTCCGCTCATGATCGACAAGCTGGAATTCTTCATCGCGCTGGCCAGGGAAGAGCATTTCGGCCGGGCGGCGGATGTGTGCGGCGTCACCCAGCCGACGCTTTCGGCCGGCATCAAGCAGCTGGAGGGCCAGCTCGGCGTGATGCTGGTATTGCGCGGATCGCGCTTTCAGGGGCTGACGCCGGAGGGAGAACAGGTGCTGGTGTGGGCGCGCCGCATCGTCGGCGATACCCGCACCATGCGCGAGGAAATGCGGGCGGCGCGCCACGGCCTCTCGGGGCGCATCCGCATCGCGGCCGTCCCGACGGCGCTGGCCATGGTGGCGCGGCTGACGACACCTTTTCGGGCAAAACATCCCGGCGTCACCTTCTCTGTGCTGTCGCGCACCTCGATCGAGGTGCTGTCGCTGCTCGGCAATTTCGATATCGACGCCGGCATTACCTATCTCGACAACGAGCCGCTGGGGCGGGTGACCAGCGTGCCGCTCTATGACGAGCGCTATCAGTTGATCACCGCGGTCGGAACCCCCTATTCCGACCGCGACAAAGTGACATGGGCGGAGCTTAGCCAGCTGCCGCTCTGCCTGTTGACGCCGGACATGCAGAACCGCCGCATCATCGACCAGCACCTTGCCGAGGCCGGCGTTGAGGTGCGGCCGACACTCGAATCCAATTCGATGATCGTGCTGTTCTCCCATATCCGCACCGGCAAATGGTCGTCGATCATGCCGCTCAACCTCTCGGAAACGTTCGGCTTTTCCGAGCCGATCCGGGCCATTCCGATCGTCGAGCCGGATGCCAGCCACACCGTCGGGCTGGTGGCGACACCGCGCGAGCCGCACACTCCGCTGGTCTCGGCGCTGCTGGACGAGGCGATGGCGCTGGCAGACGATTTCCGCGCCCGCCACTGAGCTAGAGATTGCAGGCTGGACGGTGTCGATAGAAGATTTCTATCGAACAACGGATCAGCTTTATTGATTTAGTGGGTTTCCTCTGATTTCCTAAGCACTTAGCGGAAGATTACTACGACCAGGGAGGGCGCTGCATGACAATGCAGCCTGCAGGTACCGAGATCGCGTCGCGCACGGCGGCGATCGTCCAGGAGTTGAAGGGCCTCGAAGGCCCGCTGTTGCCGATCCTCCACGGCATCCAGGAAGAATTCGGCCATGTGCCGCAGGACGCGTTGCCGGTGATCGCCGAGGCGCTGAACATCTCCAAGGCAGAGGTGCACGGCGTCGTCACCTTCTATCATGACTACCGCAGCCATCCGGCTGGGCGGCATGTGCTGAAGCTCTGCCAGGCGGAAGCCTGTCAATCGATGGGCTCGGATGCCATTGCCGCCAAGCTCAAGCAATTGCTGGGCATCGGCTTCCACGAGACGGCCCGCGACGGTTCGGTGACGCTGGAACCGGTCTATTGCCTCGGCCTTTGCGCCTGCGCGCCATCGGCAATGCTGGACGGCGAGGTGATCGGCCGGCTCGATGACGAAAAGCTTGACGAGATCGTGACCGAGGTGCGCTCATGATCCCGCGCATCTACGTTCCCGGCGATTCCGGCGCGCTGGCGCTCGGTGCTGAAAAGGTCGCCAAGGCGATCGAAAAGGAATTGGCCGACCGCGGTATCGAGGCCAAGATCGTGCGCAATGGTTCGCGCGGCGCCTATTCCCTCGAGCCGATGGTCGAGGTGGCGACAGCCAATGGCCGCGTCGCCTATGGGCCGGTAAAGCCGTCCGACGTCAAAAGCCTTTTCGACTGTGGCTTTCTCACCGGCGGCTACCACAAGCGCTGGTTGGGTGCACCCGACAAGATCCCGTTCCTGGCAAAGCAGACGCGGCTGACCTTCGCGCGCTGCGGCGTCATCAATCCGCTGTCGCTCGATCACTACAAGGCGCATGGCGGGCTGAAGGGCCTGCAGAACGCCGTGGCGATGGCTCCGGCCGAAATCGTCAAACAGGTGACGGAGTCGGGCCTGCGCGGACGCGGCGGCGCCGGCTTCCCGACCGGGATCAAATGGAAGACCGTGCTCGATACTACGGCCGACAAAAAATACATTGTCTGCAATGCCGACGAGGGCGACAGCGCCACCTTCGCCGACCGCATGATCATGGAGGGCGATCCCTTCGTGCTGATCGAAGGCATGGCGATCGCCGGCATCGCCACTGGCGCGACCAAGGGCTTTGTTTATATCCGCTCGGAATACCCGCATGCGGTGGCGATGATGGAGAAGGCGGTCGAGGTCGCCCGCAAGGCCGGCCTGCTCGGCGTCAATGTGCTGGGCTCGCCGAACGCCTTCGACATGGAGATCCGCGTCGGCGCCGGCGCTTATGTCTGCGGCGAGGAAACCTCGCTGCTCAACAGCCTCGAAGGCAAGCGCGGCGTCGTTCGCGCCAAGCCGCCACTGCCGGCCATCCAGGGCCTGTTCGGCAAGCCGACGGTGATCAACAACGTCATCTCGCTGGCCTCGGTGCCTGTGATCATGGACAAGGGTGCTGCCTTCTACAAGAATTTCGGCATGGGCCGCTCGCGCGGCACCATTCCAATCCAGATCGCCGGCAACGTCAGATATGGCGGCCTGTTCGAGGCGGCGTTCGGCATGACGCTTGGCGAGATCGTCGACGACATCGGCGGTGGCACGGCGACTGGACGGCCGGTCAAGGCGGTGCAGGTCGGGGGTCCATTGGGAGCTTATTTTCCCCGCTCCCTGTTCGACACGCCTTTCGACTACGAGGCATTCGCCGCCAAGGACGGGCTGATCGGCCATGCCGGCATCACCGTCTTCGACGACACAGCCGACATGCTGAAGCAGGCGCGCTTCGCCATGGAGTTCTGCGCCATCGAAAGCTGCGGCAAGTGCACGCCGTGCCGCATCGGCTCGACGCGCGGCGTCGAGACGATCGACAAGATCGCCAAAGGCATCGAGCCGGAAAAGCAGATCGAACTGGTGACCGACCTCTGCAACACGATGAAGTTCGGTTCGCTCTGTGCGCTGGGTGGCTTCACGCCCTATCCGGTGATGAGCGCAATCAACCACTTCCGCGATGATTTCAAGCCGGCGCCGGTCGCCGAAGCAGCAGAATAGGAGTCTCGCCATGGGTCTCGTTCAGGAAATCGACTACGGCACACCGGCCTCGACCTCCGAGAAGCAGGTGACGCTGACCGTCGACGGCTTCACCGTCACTGTGCCGGAAGGCACCTCGATCATGCGCGCCTCGATGGAGGCCGGAATCACCATCCCGAAGCTTTGCGCCACTGACATGGTCGATGCCTTCGGCTCCTGCCGGCTCTGCCTGGTCGAGATCGACGGCCGCAACGGCACGCCTTCTTCATGCACGACGCCGGTGGCGCCGGGTATGGTCGTGCATACCCAGACCGGAAGGCTGAAGGACATTCGCCGCGGCGTGATGGAGCTCTACATCTCCGATCATCCGCTCGACTGCCTGACCTGCGCTGCCAATGGCGACTGCGAATTGCAGACGCAGGCCGGCGTCGTCGGCCTGCGCGACGTGCGCTACGGCTATGAGGGCGACAACCACGTCTTCAAGAAGAATGACGGCGCAGAAAACTTCAAATGGATGGCGAAGGACGAGTCCAACCCGTACTTCACCTATGATCCGTCGAAATGCATCGTCTGCTCGCGCTGCGTGCGCGCCTGCGAGGAAGTGCAAGGCACCTTCGCGCTGACCATCGAGGGCCGAGGCTTTGAAAGCCGCGTGTCGCCAGGCATGCATCAGCTGTTCATCGACAGCGAATGCGTGTCCTGCGGCGCCTGCGTGCAGGCCTGCCCGACGGCGACGCTTTCCGAGAAATCGGTGATCAAGATCGGCCAGCCGGAGCATTCGGTGGTCACCACTTGCGCCTATTGCGGCGTCGGCTGCTCGTTCAAGGCCGAAATGCGCGGCGACGAGCTGGTGCGCATGGTGCCCTACAAGGACGGCAAGGCCAATCGCGGCCATAGCTGCGTCAAGGGACGTTTTGCCTACGGCTACTCGACCCACAAGGAGCGCATTCTCAATCCGATGATCCGTGAAAAGGTCACCGATCCATGGCGCGAAGTGCCGTGGGAAGAAGCGCTCACCCATACTGCCAACGAATTCCGCCGCATCCAGTACCAGTATGGCCGCACCTCGATCGGCGGCATCACCTCGTCGCGCTGCACGAACGAGGAAACCTATCTGGTGCAGAAGCTGATCCGCCAGGGTTTCCGCAACAACAATGTCGATACCTGCGCCCGCGTCTGCCATTCGCCGACCGGCTATGGCCTTGGCCAGACCTTCGGCACTTCGGCAGGCACGCAGGATTTCGATTCGATCGAGCAGACCGACGTGGTGATCATCATCGGTGCCAATCCGACCGACGCGCATCCGGTATTTGCGTCGCGCATGAAGAAGCGGTTGCGCAAGGGCGCCAAGCTGATCGTGCTCGACCCGCGCCGCACCGACATCGTGCGCTCGGCCCATATCGAGGCGCAGCATCATCTGCCGCTGAAGCCCGGCACCAATGTCGCCGTGGTCACCGCGCTTGCGCATGTCATCGTCACCGAAGGCCTGTTCGACGAAGCTTTCATCCGCGAGCGCTGCGACTGGGACGAGTTCCAGGACTGGGCATCGTTCGTGGCGCTACCGGAAAACAGCCCGGAAGTCGTCGGACAGCTTGCCAATGTCGATCCCGAAGAGATCCGCGGCGCCGCACGGCTGTTTGCCACCGGCGGCAATGGCGCGATCTATTACGGCCTCGGCGTGACCGAGCACAGCCAGGGTTCGACCACCGTCATCGCCATCGCCAACCTCGCCATGGCGACCGGCAATATCGGCCGGCCAGGCGTCGGCGTGAACCCACTGCGCGGCCAGAACAATGTGCAGGGCTCCTGCGACATGGGCTCGTTCCCGCATGAGCTGCCCGGCTATCGTCACGTCTCCGGCGACGCGGTGCGCGATATCTATGAGAGCCTTTGGGGCGTCAAGCTCGACGATGAGCCCGGCCTGCGCATCCCCAACATGCTGGACGCCGCCGTCGACGGCTCGTTCAAGGGCCTCTATGTGCAAGGCGAGGACATCCTGCAGTCCGACCCCGACACCAAGCATGTCGCCGCGGGCCTCGCGGCGATGGAATGTGTCGTCGTCCACGACCTCTTCCTCAACGAGACCGCCAACTACGCGCATGTCTTCCTGCCCGGCTCGACTTTCCTCGAGAAGGACGGCACCTTCACCAATGCCGAGCGCCGCATCAATCGCGTGCGCAAGGTGATGGCGCCGAAGAACGGGCTGGCCGACTGGGAAGTGACGCAGAAGCTCGCACAGACGATGGGGCTTGACTGGAATTACCAGCATCCGTCGGAAATCATGGACGAGATCGCCAAGACGACTCCGAGCTTCGCCAAGGTTTCCTTTGACTATCTGGACAAGATGGGCTCGGTGCAGTGGCCGTGCAACGAGCAGGCGCCGGAAGGTACGCCGATCATGCATATCAGCGGCTTCGTGCGCGGCAAGGGCAAGTTCATCCGCACCGAATATGTGGCGACCGACGAGAGGACGGGACCGCGCTTCCCGCTGCTGCTGACCACCGGCCGCATCCTGTCGCAGTACAATGTCGGCGCGCAGACCAGGCGTACCGACAATATCATGTGGCATAGCGAGGACCGGCTCGAGATCCACCCGCATGACGCCGAAAACCGCGGCCTGCGCGACGGTGACTGGGTCCGACTGACCAGCCGCTCCGGCGAGACGACGCTGCGCGCGCTGATCACCGACAAGGTGTCGCCGGGCGTGGTCTATACAACGTTCCACCATCCAGACACGCAGGCCAACGTCATCACCACCGACTTCTCCGACTGGGCGACCAACTGCCCGGAATACAAGGTGACGGCGGTGCAGGTCGGCGCGTCCAACGGACCGTCGGAATGGCAGCTCGACTATGACGAGCAGGCCCGCAACAGCCGTCGCATCGCGACCTTGGAAGCAGCGGAGTAATCGTTGAGCGCGCGCCGCAAAGCCACGACGCAGATCTCGCGGCTGGCGCACCGCGCCGGCGGCACTGCGGCCGCCAACCGGATGGTGCCGGAAGAGACGCCGGTGGCGTTCTCCTTTGCCGGCACCACCCATGCGGTGATGATGGCAAGTCCCGCCGATTTCGAGGATTTCGCGCTCGGCTTCTCGCTGACCGAGGGCATTATCGCCAACCGGCAAGAAATTGAGGCGATCGAAGTCGAAGATCACGGCGCCGGCATCGACATCCAGATCAGGCTAAAGGACCAGGCCAATACGCGCTTCGAGGCGCGGCGCCGGCGGCTGGCCGGACCGGTCGGCTGCGGGTTGTGCGGCATCGAGTCGATCGAGGAGGCGATGCGTTCGGTCGAGACGGTCGGTTCGTCAAAACTTACGCTTACGGCGGACGACATCGTCCGTTCGGTCAAGCTTTTGTCGAAAGTGCAGCCGCTGCATGCCGAGACCGGCGCGGTCCACGCCGCCGGTTTTTATATCTCCGGCAAGGGTATCGTCATGGCGCGCGAGGATGTCGGCCGCCACAATGCGCTCGACAAGCTGGCCGGCGCACTCGCCAAAGCCGGCATCGATGGCACCTTGGGTGCCGTCGTGGTGACGTCGCGCGTTTCGGTCGAGATGGTGCAGAAGACGGCGGCGATCGGCGCTGCGTTCATCATCGCCGTTTCGGCGCCGACGGCACTTGCCATCCGCACCGCCGAGGACGCCGGCATGACGCTGGTGGCTTTGGTGCGCGGCAATGATTTCGATATCTTCACCCACCCCGAACGGGTGGTTTCGGGAGTTGCCAAGCATGTCGCATGACGAAGGCCACATCATGAGCACCAGCGAGAAGCTGGTCCGCATGGCCAATCAGATCGCCGCCTTTTTTCACTCCAAGCCGCGCGAGGAAGGCATTGCCGGCGTCGCCGAGCATATCAACAAGTTCTGGGAACCGAGGATGCGGCGGCAGTTGTTCGAAATGCTGGACGGCGGTGGCGAAGGCTTCAACGAGCTTGTCGTGGCCGCCTCGGCAAGGATCAAGCGGCCGGCTGCACCGGAAGCAGTGGGCTTCCGCGCCGATGCCGGGGCCGTCGTTCCAGGCGGCAAAGGCCCTGGGGCCGGTGAGTCGAATGCCGGGATCGCCGCTTCGCAGAAGTAGTCAGCAAACGTGCCTCTCATGGCCCATACGCTTGCATTCCCATCTTCTAACGTTTGATCTGCCGTAAGCGTCGCGCCTCTGCTATGTTGAGCGACCAGAAATCGTCGGGCCTGGCGGACAAATCTCGTGAGGCCGATCGAAACGCGATACGCCCGAAGTGGCGACGTGCGGATCGCCTATCAGGTGGTCGGCCAGGGATCGTTCGATCTCGTTTTCGTGCCGGGCTTCATTTCCAATCTCGACCTGCACTGGGAAGACGAAGGCTACAGCCGGCTGCTGAAGCGGCTGTAGCCTTCTCGCGGCTGATCCTGTTCGACAAGCGCGGCACCGGCCTGTCGGACCGCATCGATACCCGCTTCTGATCATCAACAGCCCGATCGTGAAGACGGGCACATGGAGGATAAAATGCCGACCAAGACAAAGCCAGTGAATGGCGCGGCGATCAAGAATGCAATCGAGGGCCGTGACGGAAAAATGCTCGCGAGCTTCTATGCCGATGACGCTCTGGTGCGGGTGATCGACCGCAACAATCCGCCGAGCAAGCCGCGCGAAATTCGCGGACGCGCGGCGATCAGCACATTCTGGGACGACATCTGCAGCCGGGCGATGACCCACAAGGTCGACACCACCATCGCCGACGGCGACAATCTCGCCTTCACGCAGGCCTGCAGCTACCCCGACGGCACGAAAGTGTTCTGCGCGGCGATGCTGGAGCTGAAGGACGGCCAAATTGCGCGGCAGACCGTCGTGCAAACATGGGACGAGTGAGGAGGTAGCGATGTTCAGCGCCAGATGGCAGATCGATGCCCGGCAGGCAGATGAGGGGCGGAACCAGCTGAGCAAGACTTGTGCTGGCCCTCATCCGGCCCCTCTGGGCCACCTTCTCCCCGTCAACGGGCCGTCAACGGGGAGAAGGAAGGCGCTACCCGTGCGCCACCATCACATGGCGGACAGCGGTATAATCCTCCAGTGCGTAAAGCGACATGTCCTTGCCGTAGCCGGACTGTTTCAGCCCGCCATGCGGCATCTCATTGGTCAGCATGAAGTGGGTGTTGATCCAGGTGCAGCCATACTGAAGCCGGGCTGCCGTCGCCATGGCGCGCGAAACGTCTTTGGTCCATACCGACGATGCCAAGCCGTAGTCGCTGTCATTCGCCCAGTTCACCGCCTCGTCGACCTCGGAAAAACGAGTGACGGAGACAACCGGGCCGAACACTTCGCGGCGCACGATCTCGTCTTCCTGCAGCGCGCCGGCGACGACGGTCGGCTGGTAGAAGAAGCCGGAGCCTTCGCCCGGCTTGCCGCCGGTGGTGATCTCGATGTGCTTCAGCTCCGAGGCGCGTTCGACGAAGCTCGAGACGCGGTCGCGCTGGCGGCGTGAGATGAGCGGCCCGATCTCGTTCTCGGTGTCGTCGGGGCGGTTGTACTTGATGGTCGAGACGGCCGAGGAAAGGTCGGCGACGAGCTTGTCGTAGATCTTCTTGCCGGCATAGATGCGGCAGGCGGCAGTGCAGTCCTGGCCGGCATTGTAGTAGCCGAAGGCGCGCAGGCCATTGATCACCGCGCCGAGATCGGCATCGTCGAAGACGATGACCGGCGCCTTGCCGCCGAGTTCGAGATGCGTGCGCTTGACCGATTTGGCTGCGGCCTGCAGCACCTTCTTGCCGGTGGCGACGTCGCCGGTGATCGAAATCATGTTGACTTTCGGGTGGTTGATCAGCGTGTTGCCGACGCTGTCGCCTCGGCCGAGCACGACATTGACAACACCGTCCGGCAGGATTTCAGCGAGGATCTTCGCCAGCTTCAGCGAGGTCAGCGGCGTCTGCTCCGACGGCTTGAAGACGACAGTGTTGCCGCCGGCAATCGCCGGCGCCAGCTTCCAGGCCATCATCATCAGCGGATAGTTCCATGGCGCGATCGAGGCGACGACACCGATGGCATCGCGGCGGACCATCGAAGTGTGACCAGGAATGTATTCGCCGGCGACCTGGCCGGGCATCGAGCGGACGGCGCCGGCAAAGAAGCGGTAACAGTCGACGATCGCCGGGATTTCGTCGTTGAGCACGGCATTGATCGGCTTGCCGCAATTGAGCGCCTCGAGTGCCGCGAAATCCTTTGCGTCGGCCTCGATGCGATCGGCGATCTTTAGCAGATAACCCGAGCGCTGCGCCGGCGTGGTGCGCGACCAGGTGACGAAGGCCTTTTCGGCGGCAAGCACCGCTGCCTCGATCTGCGCCTGGCTGGCTTCAGGCAGGTTGAGGATAGTCGCTCCGGTCTTCGGATTGAGGATCGGCTCCTCGGTTTCGGTGCCCTTCTCGAATTTCGAGCCGATCAGCATCTTTGTGTCCATGGAAGTCTCTCCCTTATGGATTCTTGACGTCATTTGCCCGAACCGGCGATCTGGTCGCCGTCGCGGGTCAGGTAGTAGGCAAGGAGGATGGGCAGCAGCGTCACCAGCACGACGACCATGGCCACGACATTGGTGACTGGGCGCTGGCGCGGACGGATCAGTTCCTCCAGCATCCAGATCGGCAGCGTCTGCTGCTGGCCGGCGGTGAAGGTGGTGACGATGACCTCGTCGAACGACAGCGCGAAGGCGAGCATGCCGCCGGCGAGCAGCGCGGTGGCGATATTGGGCAGCACGACATGGCGAAAGGTCTGGAAGCCGTCGGCGCCGAGATCCATCGATGCCTCGATCATCGAGCCGGAAGTGCGGCGAAAGCGGGCGACTGCGTTGTTGTAGACAACGACGACGCAGAAGGTGGCGTGGCCAAGCACGATCGTCCAGAACGAGAATGGAATCTCGGCCAGCGAAAAGGCCGAACGCAGCGCGATGCCGGTGATGATGCCGGGCAGCGCGATCGGCAGGATGACCAGCAGCGAGATGGTTTCGCGGCCAAAGAACTGTGTTCGCGAAACGGCGGCGGCGCAGAGCGTGCCGAGGACCAGGGCGACGAGTGTCGAGATGGCGGCGACCCGGACCGACAGCGACAGCGCTTGCCACACGTCCGGGCGGTTCCAGGTGACGGCGAACCACTGCGTCGTCAGTCCCGGCGGCGGCCAGACGAAGCTCTTTTCCTCGGTCGTGAAGGCATAGACGAAGATCAGGAAGATCGGCAAATGCAGGAACAGCAGACCGCAGGCAGCAGCGATCTTCAAGCCGAGAGGGGTGGATTGCGAGCCATCAGAGCGCATCGAAGGCCCCCATGCGCTTGGCGCCCCAGAGGTAGAAACCCATGATGACGATGGGCACCACGGTGAAGGCGGCGGCGAGCGGGATGTTGCCGGCGGTGCCCTGCTGCGAATAGACGGCCTGGCCGATGAAGAGGCGCGAGGTGCCGATGATCTGCGGGATGATGTAATCGCCGAGCGTCAGCGAGAAGGTGAAGATCGAACCGGCGACGATGCCCGGCAGCGCCAGCGGGAACAGCACATTGCGGAAGGTCTGGCCGGGCGAGGCGCCGAGATCGGACGAGGCCTCGACCAGATTGCCGGGCACGCGCTCAAGTGCCGCCTGAACCGGCAGGATCATGAAAGGCAGCCAGACGTAAACGAAGACGATGAAGGTGCCGGTGGACGACACCGACAGAGAATTGCCGCCGACGATCGGCAGCGACAGCCAGCCATCGAGCAGCCATAGAAGATGCAGCTTGGCGAGCAGCCAGGACAGGATGCCTTCCTTGGCGAGGATGAGCTTCCAGGCGTAGATCTTGACCAGATAGCTCGACCACAGCGGCAGCATCACGCCGAGATAGAACAGCGCCTTCCAGCGGCCGCGCGCATAGCGCGCCGCGTAATAGGCGATGGGGAAGGCGATGATCGCCGAGGCGAGCGTGACCAGAGCCGCCATCGTTACCGTGCGCAGGATGATGTCGAGATTGGCGGCCTGCAGCAGGTCGCCATAGGTCTTCAGCGTGAACTGCCGGTTTATGAGGCCGGAGAATTCGTCGATCGAGAAAAAACTCTGTAAGAGCAGCGAGAACAGCGAGCCGATATAGACGATGCCAAGCCACAGCACCGGCGGCAGCAGCATCAAGAGCAGCAGCAGCTTCGGCTTGCGCCAGAACAGGTCCGACAGCGCGCCGCGCAGGCCGCCGGCGCGGGGAAGGAGGGCTGGGGCAGGTTTTGCCTGGGTCGCGGTCAGAGTCATGGTTTCTTCGACCGGCCGCGATCCTTCGCGCCCCCCTCTGTCCTGCCGGACATCTCCCCCACGAGGGGGGAGATTGGCTGTCGCGACTGCTTTCGCCAATCACCAACGTTGCAGAAGAGGCGCCACTGGCGAAGCTGCCGATCTCCCCCCAAGTGGGGGAGATGCAAAGTGATGGCAAAGTGGGCAGGACAGAGGGGGGCGCCATGAAGCGCCGCACTTGGCCTGTCAGCCAAGACTTTCCTCAGCGCCATCATGCCGGCTCATCCATCAAATGCAGGTGCTCGCGGTTGAAGGTGAGCATGACCGCCTCACCTTCCTTCGGCAATGTCGCACCGGCCGGCACGATCGCATGCAATCTCAACCCGTCGGCGTCGAGCGCCAGTCTGGTCGTGGCGCCGAGATAATTGGTCGAGACGAGACGAGCGGCAACGCCGTCGCCCTTGGCAGCCCGGCCGATGCGAATGGATTCAGGCCGCAGGCTGCCCCAGCGATGCTGGCCGGAATAACGCTGGACGAAGTCCGGCGGCAGCACATTGGACGAGCCGACGAAATCGGCGACGAAGCGCGTCTTCGGGCGCTGGTAGATGTCCTCCGGCGTGCCGATCTGCATGATCTTGCCGTCGTTGAAGACGGCGACGCGATCGGCCATCGAAAGGGCCTCGCCCTGGTCGTGGGTGACGAAGACGAAGGTGATGCCGAGCGCCTTCTGCAGCGACTTCAGCTCCTCCTGCATGTTCTCGCGCAGCTTGAGGTCGAGCGCGCCAAGCGGCTCGTCGAGCAAAAGCACCTTGGGCTGGTTGACCAGGGCGCGGGCGAGCGCGACGCGCTGGCGCTGGCCGCCGGAAAGCTGGCCGGGACGGCGGGCACCGTAGCCGGGAAGCCGCACCAGCGACAATGCCTCCTCGGCCGCCTTCTGCCGCTCGAGCTTGCCGACGCCCTTGACCATCAGCCCGTAGGCGACATTGTCGAGCACGTTCAGATGCGGAAACAGCGCGTAGTCCTGGAAGACGGTGTTGACGTTGCGGCGATAGGGCGGAACGCCTTCGGCACGTTCGCCGAAGATGGAGATCGAGCCCGATGTCGGCTGCTCGAAGCCGGCGATCAGACGTAGGCAGGTTGTCTTGCCGGAACCCGAAGGTCCAAGCATGGCAAAGAACTCGCCCGGCACGATGTCGAGATCGACCATATCGACGGCGCGCACGCTGCCGAAATGGCGCGAGACTTTTTGGAAGGAAACGGCTGCTGTCATGGGCTGTCAGTCTGTTGCCGGTTTGATGTGTTGACATCGCCGGCGCCGCCACGGATAGGGGGCGGGGCCAGCGAACTTGCGCGACGCCCTACCTCCCCCTTGTGGGGAGGTCGCGGCGAAGCCCGCGGGTGGGGTTATTTGGCAAGAACTGCCGAGCGGACCCCCACCCCGACGCTGCGCGTCGACCCTCCCCACAAGGGGAGGGGAAGGGAACTCACCGTCCGCCAATGACGCCGATATAGTCCGACACCCAGCGATAGTAAGGCACGCACTGATCGTTCTGGGTGGCGCACTTCGACACCGGCGTCTTCCAGAACTTGATCTTTTCGAAATTGTCGTAGCCGTTGGTCTTGCAGCCTTCGTCACCGAGCAGTTCGTTGCCCTTGCAGGCAGCCGGCACCACCGGCAGCGAGCCGAACCAGGCGGAGACATCGCCCTGCACTTTCGGCGACAGCGAATGCTCCAGCCACATATAGGCGCAGTTCGGGTTGGCCGCCTCGGCCGCCAGCATGGTCGTGTCGGCCCAGCCGGTGACGCCTTCCTGAGGAACGGTCGAAGCGACCGGCTTCTTGGCGGCAGCCAGCGTGTTGACCTGGTAGGGCCATGAACCGGAAGCAATGACGCCTTCGTTCTGGAAATCGTCGACCTGGATGGCGGCGTCATGCCAGTAGCGTCCGACCAGCGTGCGCTGGACGCGCAAGAGATCGAGGGCGGCCTTGTACTGATCCTCGGTCAGCTCGTAGGGATCCTTGATGCCTAGCTCCGGCTTGTGAAACATCAGATAGTTGGCGGCATCGGCGATGTGGATCGCCCCGTCATAGGCCTGGACGCGGCCCTTATTCGACTTGCCGTCGGGCAAGGTCATCTCCTCGAAGACGACGTTCCAGCTCTTCGGCGCTTCCTTGAACACCTCGGTGTTGTACATCAGCACATTCGGTCCCCACTGGTAGGGGACGCCGTAGTGGACGCCGCCAACAGTGAACCACGGCGCATCCTTCAGCCGGTCGTCGACCGTGTTCCAGCTCGGGATGAGATCGGTGTTGATCGGCTGGACCCGCTTGCCGGCGACGAGGCGCAGCGAAGCGTCGCCCGAGGCGGTAACGAGGTCGAATCCGCCCTCGTTCATCAGCGCGACCATCTCGTCGGATGTGTTGGCGGTCTTGATGTTGACCTTGCAGCCTGTGTCCTTCTCGAAGGACGTGACCCAGTCGTAGCCCTTGTCGGTTTCGCCGCGCTCGATGTAGCCGGGCCAGGCGACGATGTTGACCTGGCCTTCGCCCTTGCCGAGTTCCGTCACCTGAGCGATCGCCTGGCCGGAGAAGGTCAGCGCGACCGTCAATGCAGTGCATGACTTCAGGAATGAATTCATCGTCGATCTCCCATTTTGGCGGATGACCCCGAAAACCGGTTCCGGTTTTCGGAAAGGAACATGCGCGACTCTAAGGGGCGCCGCACTGTCGTGGCGGCTTGGTCCCGATCATGAAGGTGCTGTGAAATTCCCGGTTTCGCAAATTCATTTATCAGAAAGGCGATATCGGTTTTTCCGATAGATTAACGTCCAATCTTCTCCGGCCGCTGACGGACCATGCGCTGGGACTGGGCAAGCCCGATGAAGTCGCGTGCGGCCTGCGGCAGGCCGGAGCCGCGCCGCCAGACCATGCCGACCTGGACCACCGGCAAGGAGCCCGAAATATCGCGCGATTCGATGCGGTCGCCTTCGAGCGACCATGGCCGGTAGACGAGGTCGGGCAGCAACGCCACACCGGCGCCGGTGGCGACGAGGCTGCGCACCGCTTCGACAGAGCGGGTGCGGAAGGCGACATGCGGCTTGGCGCCGATCGCCGCCAGCAGTTTTCCGGTATTCTCTTCGATCTCGTCGACGGTCAGCATGATCAGCGGCTCCGAGGCGATGTCGCCAATGCCAATGATGTCGGCGCCGGCCAGCGGGTGGCCGAGCGGCAGCCATAGCCGGTAGGCCGAGACTTCGAGAATTTCGGACTGCAAGGCGGTGCGGTCGCGCAGGTTCGAGGTGACCATAACGGCGATGTCGAGCTTGCCGCCGATCAGGAGATGTTCGAGGTAATCGCCATTGTCCTCGATGGCCGAGATCTCGACGCCCGGATACGCGCGACGATAGCGGGCGAGAAGGTCGGACAGCACATAGCCGGCGACCAGCGAGGTGACACCGAGCTGCAGCCGGCCGCCCGCCGCCGCTTGCTCGCCGAAGAAGGCGCGGCGCGCATCGGAAACGTCGGCAAGGATCTTTGTCGCATGGCGCAGGAACTGATGGCCCTTGTGTGTGATGTTGAGGCCGCGCGGATGGCGCTCGAACAGTTCGACGCCGAGATCGCCTTCGAGCTCCTTGATCGCTTCGGTGACCGACGATTGCGAGATGGACAGGTTCTGGGCGGCGCCAGACACCGTGCCTTGCTCGGCGACGGCGATGAAGAACTGCAATTGACGGATTGTGAAGGCCATGACCGGACTAAACACCGGGACGGTAAGGAAGAAAAGCCGCCCACCCCTTTACTGCTCTGGTCAGATCAGATCCCGCTTTCGTCGCCGACAATGCTGAGCCGTGCGCCCGCTTGCCCAAGGGCGGCGGCGATGGCGCGCGGCGGCGGCCGATCGGTGACGAGTTCGGAAAAACCGTCGAGGCCGCAGACCTGGACCAGGCCCTGGCGACCGAACTTGGTGTGGTCGGTGACGACGAGCGAGCGCTGGCCGCGCGACAGCACCATGCGGGCGAATTCCGCCTCTTCCAGATCATAGTCCATGACGCCGGTGACGGCATCGACCGCGCCGGTGGAGATCACCGCATGGCTGACGGAAAAGCGGCTGACGAATTCGATCGCCGAGACGCCGAAGGCGGCACCCGAATCGCTGCGCAATTCGCCACCGGCCATGTAGACCTTGTTGCCGTTGACGGTGGCCAGCGTGCGGGCGATGTCGGAGGAATTGGTAACCACCGTCAACCGCCGGTGTCCGAGCAGCTCGCGGGCCAGGAAAGAGGTGGTGGTGCCGGTGTCGAGCATGATCGATTCGCCGTCGCGGATGGTCGCGGCAACGATGCGGGCGATGGCGCGCTTGGCATCGGCATTCTCGCGCATGCGCCGCTCGAACGGCGCCTCGCCGGCCATCGACGGCAGGCCGACTGCGCCATGCATCTTCAGGATCGAACCGTCACTGGTCAGCGGCTTGACGTCGCGGCGCACGGTCTCCAGCGAGACGCCCAGCCGGTCGGCCAGACTGGCGATGGTGACAGTGCCCTCTTCATGCAAGAGACGCAGGATTTCGCCATGCCGCTTCGAATGGATCATCGGGTTCGCCCAATCGGATTGTTGCGCTGCTGACCGCTTCTAAGGCAAATCGGCCACAGCTTACAAGAAATCCTTGTGGTTTCGGGCAAAAAGCCACAAGTTTTCGTTGACAAGCCGGATCACATGGCGTGACACTGGCTTCGTGACAGGCTCGGAACTGCCACGGGAGAACGATGGCAGAGCCGCACCAAAATTCGCCTGCCCGAACGGCTGGAAAGTCGTCTGGCGCAAGGGAAAAGGATTTTTTCGAATCCGCGGGGGCGGATGCCGGAGTCGAAGAACCCGGCACAGGGGCTCGTCGGTGCGGTGCGGGATACCGATCCCGGGATCCCGCACCGACGAGATCTTCGCATTGCTCCCTCCTGCCGGCCGCCATCATTGTGTCGCCCGCGGCACCTTGACCCCCGCGCAACGAGGGATGAACCTGTGACCGCAGAGGACCGCATCCGCGCCTTGCCCTGCTGGACCGGCAGCATCGAGATCGCGCCGTTGCCGGGCGGCTTGAGCAACGCCAACTATCTGGTCGAGGACGCCGCCGGGCGGCATGTCGTGCGCTTTGGCCAGGACTTTCCGTTCCATCACGTCTTTCGCGAGCGCGAGGTGATGACCGCGCGCGCGGCGCACGCCGCCGGCTTCGCGCCAGCGGTCCATTATTCCGAGCCCGGCATTTTGGTGACGGAATTTCTCGGCGCCAAGACCTATGTCGCGGAAGACGTGCGCGCTAATATCGGCCGCGTCGCCGCCCTGATGCGCGGCTTCCATCGCGAGATGCCGAATCATGTCTCCGGCGCCGGCTTCATGTTCTGGGTGTTCCATGTCATCCGCGACTATGCGCGCACGCTGGAGGAAGCCGGCAGCCGCATGCGAAGCGAGTTGCCGCGGCTGCTGACGCTTGCGGACGAACTCGAACGGGCGCAAAAACTGCTGCCGATCGTCTTCGGTCACAATGACCTTTTGCCGGCTAATATCCTCGACGACGGCCACAGGCTGTGGCTGATCGATTTTGAATATGCCGGCTTCAACACGGCGATGTTCGACCTTGCCGGTGTCGCCTCGAACGCCAGCATGAACGACGAGGAGTCATTCGCCTTCCTGACCGCCTATTTCATGAAGGAGCCGGATGAGGCGATCCGCCGCTCACATGCGGCCATGCAATGCGCATCGCTGCTGCGCGAGGCGATGTGGAGCATGGTTTCCGAACTTTATCTCGACGCGCCCGGCATCGACTACGTTGCCTATACCGACGAAAACCTGACGCGGCTCGATGCCGCGCTGGAAAACTACCGAACAAAATACGGACAGAAATCATGAAATTGCCCGCCCACGCCGAGATCGTCGTCATCGGCGGCGGCATAATCGGCTGTTCGACGGCCTATCATCTGGCGCGTGACCACAAGGCCGATGTCGTACTTTTGGAACAGGGCAAGCTGACTTCGGGCTCCACCTGGCATGCGGCGGGGCTGGTCGGGCAGTTGCGCTCGTCGGCCTCTATCACCCGCGTGCTCAAATATTCGGTCGATCTCTACAAGGGGCTGGAAGCCGAAACCGGGCTGGCCACCGGCTGGAAGATGACGGGGTGCCTCAGGCTCGCCACCAATGCCGACCGCTGGATCGAGTACAAGAGGCTGGCGACGACGGCGAAAAGCTTCGGCATGGATATGCAGTTGCTGTCACCGGCCGAGGTCAAGACAATGTGGCCGCTGCTGGAAACCGGCGATCTCGTCGGCGCCAGCTGGCTGCCGACCGACGGCCAGGCAAGCCCTTCCGACATCACGCAGTCGCTGGCCAAAGGCGCTCGCATGCACGGTGCCAGGCTGTTCGAGGATATCCGCGTCACCGGCTTCGACATGCAGGATGGCCGCATCACCGCGGTAAAGACCAACAAGGGCGATATCGCCTGCGACAAGGTGGTGAACTGTGCCGGGCAATGGGCGCGCCAGGTGGGTACGCTAGCCGGCATCAATGTGCCGCTGCAGCCGGTCAAGCACCAGTACATCATCACCGAAAGAATAGACGGGTTGGCGACCGACGCGCCGACGATCCGCGACCCCGACCGGCGCATCTATTTCAAGGAGGAGGTCGGCGGGCTGGTGATGGGCGGCTATGAGCCGAACCCGCAAGCCTGGACGACCGATCTTCCCGGCGGTGATGTCCCTGATGACTGGGAGTTCCGGCTGTTCGACGACGATTACGATCATTTCGAGCAGCATATGAACCAGGCGATCGCGCGGGTTCCGGCGCTCGAAACCGTCGGCGTCAAGCAGATGATCAACGGGCCGGAGAGTTTCACGCCGGACGGCAATTTCATTCTCGGCGTGGCACCCGAATGCGCCAACATGTTCGTCGGCGCCGGCTTCAACGCCTTCGGCATCGCGGCGGGCGGCGGCGCCGGCTGGGTGCTGGCGCAGTGGGTGGTCGACGGCGAGGCGCCACTCGATCTGTGGGTGGTCGATATCAGACGCTTTTCCGACTTGCACCGCGACCGGCTATGGGTCCGCGACCGCACGCTGGAAGCCTATGGCAAGCACTATACGATCGGCTTCCCGCATGAGGAGTATGTCACGGGCCGGCCACGGATCGTGTCGCCGCTCTACGAACGGCTGCAAAAGCATCGCGCCGTGTTCGGCTCCAAACTCGGTTGGGAGCGGCCGAACTGGTTCGCGCCCGAAGGCGTCGAGCCGAAGGACATCTATTCGATGGGCCGGCAGAGCTGGTTTTTGCCGGTCGGCGACGAGCACCGGCACGTGCGCGAGAACGTCGGCATCTTCGACCAGTCGTCCTTCGCCAAATATGAACTGACCGGGGCGGACGCGCTGAAGGCGCTCGACTGGATCTGCGCCAACGACGTCGCCAAGCCGGTCGGCCGGCTGACCTACACGCAGCTTCTCAACACGCGCGGCGGCATCGAGGCCGACCTGACCGTGGCTCGGCTCGGCGAAGAACGATTCTACGTCGTCACCGGCACCGGTTTTAGGACGCATGACTTCTCGTGGATCGGCGACCATGTCGGCAACGAGCTCGACGTGACGCTCACCGATGTCACCGAGGATTTCGGCACGCTGTCGCTGATGGGGCCGCGCGCCCGCGACGTGCTGGCTGCGGTGACCGATGCGGATGTGTCAAACACCGCGTTCCCGTTCGGACATGTGCGGGAAATCTCGATCGCCGGCCACACAGTCCGGGCGCTGCGCGTCACCTATGTCGGCGAGCTCGGCTGGGAGCTGCATGTGCCGATCGCGGCAACGGGCGAGATCTTCGACGCGCTGATGGCGGCGGGCGAGAAGCACAGTATCCGCCCGGTCGGCTACCGGGCGCTGGAATCGCTGCGGCTGGAAAAAGGCTACCGCGCCTGGGGCTCCGACATTACGCCCAATGACACGCCGCAGGAGGCCGGCCTCGGCTGGGCGGTGAAGCTCCGCAAGAATACCGATTTTCTCGGGCGGCGGGCGCTGGAAGAGATCAGCGGCGCCGCGCTGAAAAAACGCTTTGCCGGCTTCACCGTCGATGATTGCGAAATCGTGCTGCTCGGGCGCGAGACGATCTTGCGCAACAGCGAGCCGGTCGGCTACCTGACCAGCGGCGGCTATGGCTACACGGTCGGCAAGAACATCGGCTACGGCTATGTGCGCAACGCCGACGGCGTCAGCGACGATTTCCTCACCTCCGGCGACTACGAGCTGGTGGTGGCGATGGAACGGACGCCGGCAAAAATCCATCTCGAGCCGCTTTACGATCCGGTGGGAGCAAGAATCAGAGCCTAGATCAGCTCACGCGCAGAACGAGCCCGCGGCTGGGCACGGTGTCCGCCTCGCCCGGCATGGAGACATAGGGCGACGTCTCCTCGGCGCGCGTAACGACGCCCTTCGCCTCGAGGTCGGCGATCCGTGCGGAAAAGCCGGCGCCTATAAGCACTGAGCTTGAGTCCGTACGTCAGATCGAGAACCGCTCTAGGGTTACTGAGGATAACATCCTATTCACTTTTCCTGAAACTTGTCTAGCATTTCCCCTGGAGTCTACACGTTCGAGACTGTTTTTCTATGACGAGGGCACAATATGCAAATAAACGAAATCAAGGAGAAAAAGCAGAAGATTATCGAAAGGTTCGGCCCCTGGACGGCAGGTTCCATCCATCTGGCCGATCAAATTGACACGTTCGATGAGCCGCACTGGGACGCCCGATTGAGGCGCTTCGTGCAGATCGCTGCAGATCTTGCGGGGAAGCCGTTGGAGAAGCTTCGCGTTCTGGACCTGGCGTGTCTCGAGGGGCAATACGGGATCGAGTTCGCGCTCCATGGGGCCGACGTGCTCGCCATCGAGGGTCGGGAGGCGAACCTTGAGAAGGTGCACTTCGCTAAGGAGGTACTCTCCCTGGACAACCTCGAACTCGCCCTAAATGACGTGCGCAACCTCGACGAGGAGCGCCATGGTCGTTTCGATGTAGTTCTATGTTTGGGGATCCTTTATCACTTGGATGCTCCGGATGTCATGGACTTCGTGGAGAGAATCTCGAAGGTTTGCGGAAAGATGTCAATAATCGATACCCATATCAGCCTCAGCGACGAAGCGTCATACACTTGGAAGGGGAAGACCTACTGGGGCAGGTATGGCAAGGAACACGATACTGATGCGACCTCCGAGGAGAAGCTGGCAGCGCACTGGAACTCGCTCGACAACCCGAAGGCCTTCCTCTTCACGCGTGCATCGCTCTGCAACCTACTCCGACACGTGGGCTTCACGTCCGTCTACGAGTGCTTGAACCCCTACGAGTATCATAATCCCAACTGGCCGCTGGCTGCAGAAGGGGACAGGCATGTCGTCTGGAGGGATCGCATCACCCTGGTTGCTATCAAAGGGCGGAGTCAGCCACTGCTCTCCTCGCCCATTACGGACGCATCGCCCGAGATCGATCGCCCCGAAAGGCCAGAGTATATCGAGCAGCTCCCGTGCATTCCCGGAGTGTCGCGCAGAAGGTCGAGAGGTCTGCGGTCGCGATTGAGCAGGTTCCTGCCCGGCCCTGTGAAGGCAGTGCTGAGGAGGATCATCCAATGAAATGTCGGACAGACGGCGGCGTTGACGCACCTTCACCGACGGCTGCAAGCCGCCTGAATTCCCCGGAGGCGTAAAGGAGGTCGGCTCTTGGCACTTTTGATACTGCTGGCGAAGTCGGAAATAAGCCCAGTTCGGGGGCAACATGTTGCTTGTAAACTCGGGCTGTCAATTGTCTAGCCGCGGCCAAATTGACTTCGCCAGCAGTATCACTTTTGGTGACATCGAGCGCACGGGAACCTTAACGAGGGGAATGGAAGAATGATCAGTTCACGCGCAGAACGAGGCCGCGGCTGGGCACGGTGTCCGCCTCGCCCGGCATGGAGACATAGGGCGACGTCTCCTCGGCACGTGTGACGACGCCCTTCGCCTCGAGGTCGGCGATCCGTGCGGAAAAGCCGGCGTCCCATAGCGTGTTCTTGACCGTCAGCACGATTATCCCGCCCGGCCGGCAGATACGGATCAGTTCGTCGAGCCCCTCGGCGCCGACATGGCCCGAGGTGAAGACGCCGGCCGATATGATGCCGGCATAGGCGTCATCGGCGAAAGGCAGCTGGCCGCCGAGCGTCAGGCAGTGAAGCGCCGAATAGACGCGCTTGCGCGCTGCCTGGGCCAGCATGCCCTCGGAAATGTCGAGCGCCTCGACCTGCGGATAGCCCGCGATCTTCAGCCACTCGCCGATGAGCCCGGTGCCGGCACCGGCATCGAGGAGCGGTGCCGCGCCCCGCGGCAGATGGCGGGCAAGCAAGGCGAGGCAGATAGTCGGATGGCGATAACCGGCCGCCGACATGTCGGCGTCGTAGGTGTCGGACCAGCGGTCGTAGAGTGCCGCCACTTCGTCTGGCCGCTTCGCCGCATAGGCCGCGGCGAGCGCGCCCTCATTTTTCCTGTCCACCATCACAGTCCCGTCCGCAAAATCAAAGTGCTGCAGCGTCCTTGCGCGTCCGACAGGACGGCGCGGCGCTGGCGTGAATCGCATGCCATCCGATGATAGCCAAACGGCGAAATTTGTGGAACCGTCGTCGCCACAATAAAGACGCGAAAGAGGGGCGGAAGCGATGGTGAACGAGGAAGCACGCGCGGCGCTTGCAGCCATTCCGGTGCTGGCCGGCTACGAGGGACCCTTGGAGCGGCTTGGCGGCCTCACCAACCTCGTCTTCAGGGCTGGAGATGTCTGCCTGCGGATTCCCGGCAAAGGCACAGAGGAGTATATCAACCGCGCCAACGAGGCGGTGGCGGCACGGGAAGCCGCCAAGGCCGGCGTCAGCCCCGAGCTGCTGCATGTCGACGGCGAGACAGGCGTGATGGTGACGCGCTTCATCGCCGGCGCCGAGACGATGTCGCCGGAAAAGTTCAAGACACGGCACGGCAGTCCGGCGCGCGCCGGCAAGGCCTTTCGCAGACTGCATACATCCGGCGCGATGTTTCCCTTCCGCTTCGAGCTTTTTGCGATGATCGACGACTATCTGAAGGTGTTGTCGACCAAGGACGTCGCCCTGCCTGCCGGTTACCACGACGTCGTGCTCGAGGCGGAAACCGTGCGCTCGGCGCTTGCCGCGCATCCCCTGCCTCTTGTCGCCTGCCACTGCGATCCGCTGTGCGAAAACTTCCTCGATACGGGCGACAGGATGTGGATCGTCGACTGGGAATATTCCGGCATGAACGATCCGCTCTGGGATCTCGGCGACCTCAGCGTCGAAGGACAGTTTGATACGGCGCAGGAGGAAGAGATGATAGGCGCCTATTTCGGTGGCGAGCCAACGCCGGCGGAGCGCGGCCGCATCGTCATCTACAAGGCGATGTGCGATCTCTTGTGGACGCTGTGGGGGCTGATCCAGCTTGCCAACAGCAATCCGGTCGACGATTTCCGCGCCTATGCCGACGGTCGCTTTTCACGCTGCAGGACGCTGATGGAGACGGCCGACTTCTCAAGGCATCTGGCGGCGGTGCGCGCGGGTTAAGTACCAAAAATCTGAACCTTAAGGCACCAGAAATCTGGACCCTAGTTGACACCTTTCGGCACGTTTTCGGGCGGCACCGTGTCGACCACTTTCTGGCGATGGAAGATGAACAGGCCGGCCAGCACGATGATGCCCGAGCCGATCAGGATGCGCGGGCCGGGCATGTCGCCGAAGAACGCCAATCCGAAGATGACGGCCCACAGCAGCAGGCTGTAATGCAGCGGCGCCAGCGTCGAAGCCGGCGCCAGCTTCAGCGCCCTGGTGATCATCAGGTGCGCGCCGCAGGAGACGACGCCAAGAAGCAGCATGGCGCCGAGATCGAGCGAGGACGGTGTCTGCCAGTTGCCGATGCTGAGAAACCCGCCGACCAGCAATGTGCCGATGGTTTGCCAGGTAACGAGCGAGGTGTCGCTGGTGCCACGCAACCGCCGGTTGAGGATGATGGCGAAGGCGAATGAAATGCTACCGGCCAGCGCGAAGGTCGACGACAGCGAAAACGCGGCTGAGGACGGTTTGAGCATGATCAGCACGCCGCAGAAGCCGACCAGGATCGCCATCCAGCGGCGCCAGCCGACCTTTTCACCGAGCAACAGGTGGGATAGCGCCGCCACATAGATCGGCCCCGCCATATAAAAGCTCATGACGTCGGCGAGCGGCAGATAGACGACGGCGGCGTAGAACAGCGCCGTGTCAAGCGTCGTCATGACGACGCGCAAGACCTGCAGTTCCAGGCGTTCCATGCGGAACAGCTTGGCCGTACCTTGACGCGCGATCATCGGGCCGAGCACGAAAAATGCGCCGATGGAACGGATCAGCACGACCTGGCCGACAGAAAAGCTGGCGACCAGCCATTTGCCCATTGCATCGTTCAACGCAAACAGGAAATCGCCGGCCAGCATCAGCAGAATGCCCGCCAAAAGCACGTTCCTAATCGTCGAATTCTGGGCTGGTGGCTGTGCCATGCCGATGTCGCTTCCTCCCGCATGAAAGCTCGGTGAGCAGCGTCGTAGACGCAAGCAGCCGCTTTGACGAGCGGAAATCGGGAACCCCGGCCAGACCAGAGCCGGAAATCGGCTGGGCCTATGGCGCAGATCGCAGCTTGAATGGCCGCTCTGCGGCTAAGCTAAGGGTTGCGCCTACTTTGGCCGTGGCCGAATGATGACCGAACGATTGTCGTGAAGTGGGCGGCGATGCCTGCGGTTCACTGTTCCCGGCCGTCCGGCGATCGAAAGCCGCGTTTCCTGCCTGGCCCGCTCGGCCACCACCTTGCCCCTGGCGATGACGCAGAGGCGCTCGGGGCGCAGGCGCAAGGCCTCGACCGGGTCGCCGGCATCGAGGACGACGAGACTGGCGCGCTTGCCGACCGCCAGGCCGAGATGGTCGAGGCCCATGATGGCAGCGTTGACGTTGGTGACCATGTCGAAGCAGCGTGCCATGTCGGCCGGGCTCGACATCTGGGCGACGTGAAGGCCCATGAAGGCGACGTCGAGCATGTCGGCGGTGCCCAGCGAATACCAGGGGTCAAGCACGCAATCCTGGCCCCAGCCGACGCGGATGCCGTGGGCAAGCATTTCCTTGACCCGCGTCAGGCCGCGGCGTTTGGGGTATGTGTCGTGGCGGCCCTGCAGCATGATGTTGATCAGCGGATTGGGGATCGCCGAGACGCCTGCCTCGGCGATCAGCGGCAACAGCTTCGAGACATAGTAATTGTCCATCGAGTGCATCGAAGTGAGATGCGAGCCGGCGACCCTGCCCTGCAGGCCGAGGCGTTGCGTCTCATAGGCTAGCTGTTCGATATGGCGCGACAGAGGATCATCGGTCTCGTCGCAATGCAGGTCGACCATCAGACCGCGCTTTGCCGCGATTTCGCAAAGTTCCGTCACCGAACGCGTGCCGTCGGCCATGGTGCGCTCGAAATGCGGAATGCCGCCGACGATGTCTACACCCATGTCGAGCGCCCGGATGGTGTTATCGCGCGCCGTCGGCGAGCGATAAAACCCATCCTGCGGGAAGGCGACCAGTTGCAGGTCGATATAGGGCGCGACCGTCTTCTTCACATCGAGCAGGGCTTCGACCGCCAGCAACCTGGTATCGCAGACATCGACATGGGTGCGGATGGCGAGCAGGCCCATTGTGACAGCCCAGTCGCAATAGGCGAGCGCGCGCTCGCGCACCGCTTCGTGCGTCAACAGCGGCTTCAGCTCGCCCCACAGCGAAATGCCTTCCAGCAGCGTGCCCGACGCGTTGATGCGCGGGATGCCCAAGGAGAGCGTGGCGTCCATGTGAAAATGCGGATCGACGAAAGGCGGCGAGATCAGATTGCCATGGGCGTCGATCGCCGTGCCCGCGCTAACGTTCAGCTGCGGCTCGATGGCTGCGATCGTCTCGCCGATGATGCCGATATCGGCGATCGTGCCGTCGGGCAGTATGCCGCCGCGGACGATAAGGTCGAAATCCATCTACCGTCATCCCTTTGAAGAAGCGAACCTATTCCGGCACATACCTTACAGCACCCTTTGCAGCACTGGTCGCCATCGAGGCGTAGGCGCGCAAGGCCATCGTCACCTTGCGCTTGCGCTTTTCCTCTGGCTTCCAGGCGGCAGCTCCCTTTGCCTCCATCGCGGCGCGGCGGGCGGCCAGTTCGGCATCGTCGACGGCAAGCCGGATGGTGCGGTTCGGGATATCGATCTCGATCGTGTCGCCCTCATGCACCAGCCCGATCAGCCCGCCTTCCGCCGCCTCGGGAGAGGCATGGCCGATCGACAGGCCCGAAGTGCCGCCGGAAAAGCGGCCGTCGGTGACCAGCGCGCAGGCTTTGCCGAGGCCCTTCGACTTGAGGTAGCTGGTCGGGTAGAGCATTTCCTGCATGCCGGGGCCGCCGCGCGGCCCTTCGTAGCGGATGACGACGACATCGCCGGCCTTGATCTCGTTGGACAGGATCGCCTTGACGCTGGCGTCCTGACTTTCGAACACCCTGGCCGGGCCGGTGAATTTCAGGATGGATTCATCGACGCCCGCGGTTTTTACGATGCAGCCGTCCAGTGCCAGATTGCCCTTGAGCACGGCAAGGCCGCCGTCCCTGGAAAAGGGATGCTCCACCGAGCGGATAACGCCGGTTTCGCGGTTCGTGTCGAGATCGTCCCAGCGCCGGTCCTGGCTGAAGGCGACTTGCGTCGGCACGCCGCCTGGTGCCGCAAGGAAGAAATCGCGAACGTTCTGGCTTGAAGTGCGCGAGATATCCCAATGGTCGAGCGCTTCGCCGAGACTTGCGGTGTGCACGGTCGGCAGGTCGCGGTTGATCAGCCCGGCGCTATCGAGCTGGCCGAGGATCGCCATGATGCCGCCGGCGCGGTGGACGTCCTCCATGTGCACATCCGCCTTGGCCGGCGCAACCTTGCACAGCACCGGAACCCGCCGCGACAGCCGGTCGATGTCCTCCATGGTGAAATCGACCTCGCCCTCATGCGCGGCAGCCAGGATGTGGAGCACGGTGTTGGTCGAGCCACCCATGGCGATGTCGAGCGTCATCGCATTCTCGAAGGCGCCCTTCGAGGCGATGCTGCGCGGCAGCGCGGTGTCGTCGTCCTGCTCGTAGTAGCGCTGGGCGAGATCGACGATCAGATGGCCGGCCTCGACGAACAGCCGCTTGCGGTCGGCGTGCGTCGCCAGCGTCGAGCCGTTGCCGGGCAGCGAAAGGCCGAGCGCCTCGGTCAGGCAGTTCATCGAATTGGCGGTGAACATACCCGAGCAGGAGCCGCAGGTCGGGCAGGCCGAGCGCTCGATGGTCTTGACGTCCTCGTCGGAGATCTTGTCGTCGGCGGCAGCGACCATGGCGTCGACGAGATCGAGCGCCTGCGTCTTGCCGGCGAGCACCACCTTGCCGGCTTCCATCGGCCCGCCGGAGACGAAGACCGTCGGGATGTTGAGGCGCAGCGACGCCATCAGCATGCCCGGCGTGATCTTGTCGCAATTGGAGATGCAGACCATGGCGTCGGCGCAGTGGGCATTGACCATGTACTCGACCGAGTCGGCGATCAGCTCGCGCGACGGCAGCGAATAGAGCATGCCGTCATGGCCCATGGCGATGCCGTCGTCGACAGCGATGGTGTTGAACTCCTTGGCCACGCCGCCGGCCTTCTCGATCTCGCGGGCGACCAACTGGCCGAGGTCCTTCAAATGGACATGGCCCGGAACGAACTGGGTGAAGGAATTGACGACAGCGATGATCGGCTTGCCGAAATCGGAATCCTTCATGCCGGTGGCGCGCCACAGGCCGCGGGCGCCGGCCATGTTGCGGCCATGGGTGGTGGTGCGGGAGCGATAGGCAGGCATGAATTTTCCTTGACTGGCCGGCGGCGCTCGATGGGAGCGCGGCGGCGCTGAATTCGACCTCAGGCGTTATAGACGCCGACGCCTGGTCTGGCCACAATTTTGCGCCGCGCCAGATTCTTTCGAAAATTTCGATGCCACTGTCGGATTGCGTGCCGAGCAGCCGTCCTTGGGCAAACGGCAAGAGGATGGCAGCATTCTCGGAGCTAGCCGTTTCACCGTGATAGCAACCGAAGACAGCCCGAGGAGCAAGCAAAATGCAAAAGATCACCCCCTGCCTGTGGTTCGACGACCA
Source organism: Mesorhizobium sp. WSM4849 (assembly GCF_055811385.1). Taxonomy (NCBI): domain Bacteria; kingdom Pseudomonadati; phylum Pseudomonadota; class Alphaproteobacteria; order Hyphomicrobiales; family Phyllobacteriaceae; genus Mesorhizobium; species Mesorhizobium sp. WSM4849. The sequence goes on along the minus strand of NZ_JBVVPW010000001.1, from coordinate 48,593 downwards.
GGCCGAGGAGGCCATGAACCACTACATCTCCATCTTCAAGAATTCGAAGGTGCTGAGCGTGATGCGCTGGCCCAAGGGCAGCGGCGATAATGAGGGCAAGGTGCTGGTGACCTATTTCGAGCTCGACGGCGTGCAGTTCCAGGCGCTCAACGGCGGGCCACAATTCAAGTTCACCGAGGCACTCTCGCTCTCCATCGACTGCAAGACGCAGGAGGAGGTCGACTATTTCTGGGACAGGCTCATCGAGGGCGGTGGCGAGCCCAGCCAGTGCAGCTGGCTGAAGGACAAATTCGGCGTCTCCTGGCAGGTCGTGCCGGAGCAATTGCCGAGGCTGCTGCAGGACCCCGACACAGAAAAGGCCGGCCGTGTCATGCAGGCGATGATGCAAATGACCAAGATCGACATCGCCAAGATCGAAGAGGCAGCCAAGGGCTGAGTGAGCCGTCCGATCTTCCCTTCTCCCCTTGTGGGAGAAGGTGGATCGGCGCGCAGCGCCGAGACGGTTGAGGGGTGTTGGACAGAATGAGGCGTCGGTGTTCCCTGGAACACCCCTCATCCGTCGCCTTAGGCGACACCTTCTCCCACAAGGGGAGAAGGTGAAGAGTGCTCAAGCCGCCTTGTCGCGGACCTGATAATCCTTCACCGCCGCAAAGCGGATCGCCTTCCAGCGCTCGGCCTCGTAGTTGAGCGAGAAGGCGTGCTGGGCCAGGAACACCGGATCATTGTCGAGATCGCGGGCGATGTCGCCGCGATGCGCCTCGATGAAACGATGCACCTCGGCCTTGTCGTCAGCCGATATCCAGCGGCAGACGGAAAAGCGCGACATCTCGAAATCGACGGGCAGCGTGTATTCGATGCTCAGCCGCTCCTTCAGCACGTCGAGCTGCAGCGCGCCGACGACGCCGACGATTGCCGGCGAACCATCCTCCGGCGAGAACAGTTGCACGACGCCTTCCTCAGCCATCTGGTGCAGCGCTTCCTTCAGCTTCTTGGCCTTCATCGCGTCGCCGAGGCGGACGCGGCGCAGGATTTCCGGCGCGAAGTTCGGAACGCCGCGGAACAGGATCTCCTCGCCCTCGGTCAGCGTATCGCCGATGCGCAGCGTGCCGTGGTTGGGGATGCCGACGACGTCGCCGGCAAAAGCCTCGTCGGCGGTGACGCGGGTGCGGGCGAAGAAGAATTGCGGCGCCGACAGGCTCATCGGTTTTCCCGTGCGCACCAGCTTGGCCTTCATGCCGCGCTCGAGCTTGCCCGAGCAGACGCGGACGAAGGCGATGCGGTCGCGGTGGTTAGGGTCCATGTTGGCCTGGATCTTGAAGACGAACGACGTCATCTTGTCCTCGGTCGCCTCGACCTTACGCGTGTCGGCCTCCTGCGCACGCGGCGGCGGCCCGTAGGCGCCAAGCGCTTCGATCAGGTCGCGCACGCCGTAATTGCGCAGCGCCGAGCCGAAATAGACCGGCGTCAGGTGGCCCTCGCGAAACGAGTCGATGTCGAGCGGCCGGCAGGCTTCGCGCGCCAGCTCGAGTTCCTCGATGAAGGCTTCGCGCTCGTTCTCCGGCAACAGGCCGGCGACGCGGTTGGAATCCGGACCGTTGACCGGCGTGCGTTCCTTCTCCGCGTCGCCCTTTCGCACGGCGTTCAGCGCCAGGTGGTAGGTGCCGGAAAAGGTTTTGCCGCGGCCTATCGGCCAGGTGATCGGTGCGGTGTCCAGCGCCAGCTTCTGCTCGATCTCGTCGAGTATCTCGAACGGGTCGCGGCTTTCGCGGTCCATCTTGTTGACGAAGGTGATGATCGGGATGTCGCGCAGCCGGCACACCTCGAACAGTTTTAGCGTGCGCGGCTCGATGCCCTTGGCGGCGTCGATGACCATGACCGCCGCATCGACCGCCGACAGCGTACGATAGGTATCGTCGGCGAAATCCTCGTGGCCGGGCGTGTCGAGCAGGTTGAAGACGTTGTCCTCATACTCGAAGGTCATCACAGAGGTGACGACGGAGATGCCGCGCTCGCGCTCGATCTTCATCCAGTCCGACCGGGTCTGGATGCGATCCTTCTTGGCCTTGACCTCGCCGGCAAGCTGGATGGCGCCGCCGAACAGAAGCAGCTTTTCGGTTAGCGTCGTCTTGCCGGCGTCCGGATGCGCGATGATCGCGAAAGTGCGGCGGCGCGCCACCGCGTTCGTGATGTCTTCAGCCAATTTATGGAATCCCATGTGGTGCGCGGCTTCTAGCAGCGCTTTTGTGGCCTGTCGAATAAATTTGGCCCGGAGCGGCCCGACTGAGGGGACATGCTGGTTTCTCGCGCGATGGAATCGATGAAATCCTGTCACATACTTTCGATGGGCGTGGCTGTGTTCCCTCTTGTTCAAGTGAGGAGATAACCTCTCGCCGCGTTCGCGCGACCGTGGGTTCGTTGTTGGTAAGTGCATATCTTGTCTTTCAGACCCGCGGACGGCGGCTGACGTCCCTGCCGCCGAACCAAGTGATCGACGGGATTTCGGAGCGGTTTATGCCGATGTCGTGGAGCAGGTGATCCGGCAGTTCATGGAGCCGTGTCCGGTCGCTGCGAATGCGGATGATGCGGGCCAAGGCGCGCGGGCCGGCAAGGCACATTTCGGCGGCCGCAGCAACGATCCGTGAGCTGACGGGTTGATTGACGATGAAATCCGGTCCTGTACGTTCCATTGACATGGTCATATTTCCTCTTGTTCAAGCGATGGGATGACCGCTCGCCGCATTCGCGCGGCAACGGGATCGCTGTTAAGCACGAGATGATTGCAGGGGCGGCAAACGGGGTGCCGTCCGCCCTTTGGCGAAAGCGCCGCCAGTCACGCCGACTTACGCCAGGGGATGAGCATCGACACGCGCTCGCGGTAGCGCCGATACTCGTCACCAAACATTTCGATCAGGTCGCGCTCTTCGAGAAAGATGCCGACCAAGATGTAGGCCGTGGTTACCGTCGCAAACAGCAGGTGGCCGAAGGTCATCGTTGGCGCCATCCAGAACGCGGTGATGAAGCCGAGATAGATCGGGTGGCGCACGAGCTTGTAGAGCACCGGCGTCCTGAAGCGGACCGCGGGCATGTCGCGACCGACGAGGTTGTTGGCGACCTGATGCAGGCCGAACAACTCGAAATGGTTGATCAAGAAGGTACTAGTGAAGACCAGCACCCAACCGACGAGTGACACGCCGACGATCGCCATGGCGACGTTCGGATCGCCGACCTGCCACACCACCGCCGGTATAGCGCGCCACTGCCAGAACAACAGGTCGAGCGCGAGACTCGCGAGCAGCACGTAGGTGCTGCGCTCGACCGGCTTCGGGACGTAGCGCGTCCAGCGCTTCTTGAACTGCTTGCGCGCCATCACGCTGTGCTGGACGGCGAAGAGGCTCATCAGCAGGATGTTGACGATGACAGCCTCGGCAAGAGGTACGACCGCTCCGGTGTCGATGGCCTTGGGAACGACCAGATCGGTTACAAAGCCGATGGCGTAGAGAATGGTAACGAAGAATACGAGATATGCGGCTAAACCGTAGATGAATGCGAAAATGCGACCCATGGTCGATCCTCCTCCAAGTGATGGCTCATGACAGCGTCGGTCGGACGACGAGGTCGTTGATAGTTGCAAGAGTGGTGAAAACTGCTCCGGCGGCGCTCGACTGCCGGCGATCAGTCAGATCGCCCCGAAAATGTTGGGAGAGCCATGCAATGACCCTCCCCTGCGCCGCGTGAGGGGCGTCAAGACCGGTCGTGTTCGCAGCTCACATAGGGGTTCCAGTCGGCGAACATGCCGGCCGGATTGTGCCGCCAGTGCCAGACATGAACCTCGTAGTAAGGGTCCACCGGATGAACACCGACCGTCGTCTTGTGCTGGAGGGTGCGGCCGAGGAACTCGGGAATACTCTTGCCCTTCCAGTCCTTCTCGAAAACGATGTATTCCATGCCAACGAGTTGCATGGAGCCGTCGGACTCAGGTTCGTAGGTCAGCACGTCCGGCTCGCCGAGCACCAGCTTGCCGTCGCCGGCACGGCCAGGATGGATGAAGTGCACGCCCATGTTGCCGTGCCGGTCGTGCGTGGTGCATTCGAACAGCTGCTGGTAACCATCGGCCTTGGCGACCTCGATGTTGAGGTATTTTGCCGCCATTTCCCGGGACCGGTTGAGCACCGGGTCAGCCATGTCATGGGCGTCCGTGGTGCCGCAAGCGAGTGCCGAGGCCCAAATGACACCGGACAAGGCCGTGCCGAGGATGAGGTTTGCGAGGAGTTTCACGGTCCTCATGCCCCAACGCGATCGGAAGCAGTGGTCGGATCGAACAGGCGCTTGACCTGCGTGATCTTCGTGGCGGGGAAGCCGCTCATCTTGGCATGGCGCTGGATGATTGCTTCGTCCTCCGCGAGGTAGACGCAGAACGTCTTGTCGTCCGCCACGAATGACTCGATCCACTGAATCTCCGGGCCGAGTTCGGCGAGAACGGCGTTCGAGGCCTTGGATGCCTCGCGAAGTTGCTCACGCTCGAAAGTACCGACCTTCGGAATCTCCCGTTCGATGATGTACTTATGCATTTCATATCTCCTTGTGTTGGGTTCAGATGCTGCCGGAATCGCTGCCGGTGACATCGCCGGGGGCGCTGAGCTACAATGCTCGTTGGCTCGCCGGGCACAGGGAGAATGACAGGAGGGGCGGGCAACAGTCCTTACGCCGCTCTTATCTTCTTCTGATCCTTTATCCATTGTCGTAGGAGGAATGCTGCCTATGGGGGTCTATTGCTTCGGTGACTTCGAGTTAAACGAGGAATCGCGAGGCCTTCGTCTCGCCGGCAGGGAGATTGGGGTGCAGCCTCTGGTCTTCCATTTCCTGGCTACTCTTCTGCGCAACCAGGACCGGGCCCTTAGCAAAGAGGAATTGCTCGAAACGCTATGGCCAGGCGTAACGGTGACGGAGGCATCGTTGCAGCGTGTCGCCAGCCTGGCTCGCAGCATTCTTCGCCAAGGCGGCATGGAGGCAGCGCTGCGTAACCTGCCCCGGTTCGGCTACCGGATGTGTGTGGATCCCCCGGCAGTTTCGGAGCGAGGGTCCCATCTCCCAGATTCATCGATTGCGAATTCGAGCCCCAGCCTGCGGATTCTGGCCGCTCGGGCAGCTGCTTCGGCCAGGAAATGGCACGAAGCCTCGGCGTCGTTCGCCGAAGCGGACGCTGCCGATGAGTTGCTGACGGCCGACCTCGAGGAATGGGCGCTGGCCCTGGAATGCATGGGGCGGCCGGCCGAAGCCATTCCGCAGCTGACGCGCGCGGTGAGAGCATACAGCATTGCGGGGCTCGGTTCGCGGGCGGCGGCTCCGGCAATTACACTTGCAAGAATCCATCTGGAGCGAGGAGAGCTTGCGGTCGCCAAAGGCTGGCATCAGCGGGCGGCGGCATTGATCGGAACTGCCACCGATAGCCGGGAACACGGCCTGTGGTGCTGGATGGGGTCGCGGATCAAGGCAGCGGACGCGGAGCCGGAACAGGCGCTGGCGTTTGCCGAGCAGGCCTGCGTCGTTGGCAAACATCTGCAAGATCCGGTCGTGGAGTCCCTCGGCCTTGTCTATCGCGGTTTTTTCAAGCTTTGCCTTGGCGAGACCCAGTCTGGGCTCGAAGATCAGGACTTCGCCGCCGCGCTCGGTTTGTCCAGCGACGTCGATCCGGTGGTCGGCGGAATCCTCTATTGCAACGTTCTTTGGGCCTGCCGAAATTTCGGCGACTGGTCGAGAGCGAACCAGTGGACCCTCGGTTACGAGAACTGGTGCAGGGGCCATGGGCTAGAGGACCTGTCGGGCTCGTGCCGGTTGCATCGGGCCGAGGTGCTCGGCGTGCACGGCACGCTGAAGGAGGCGGAGGAATTGGTGCGCGCCGCTCTCGACCAGCTTGCACTGGACGCACCGTGGGCGACGGGCGATGCATTGCGTGTACTGGGCGACATTCATCTTGCCGCGGGCGACCTCACCGAAGCGGAAGCTGCATATCGTGGTGCCCATGCGGTCGGTTGGGACCCACAGCCGGGGCTTGCGCTGCTGCAGCTCGAGCAAGGACAGGCGGAGGCCGCGTTCAGTGCTCTCGAGCGGTCCCTGATCGGTTCAGCCTGGCCAACGCTGCAGCGCCGGGGTCTCATACTCGCCACCCTGGCAAAGGTGGCGGCACGAACGGGTCGGCTGGAGCGCGCGAAGGAGGTCATTGTCGAATTAGAGACTCAGCCCCAGCGCTGGCCGATGGCATCCATCCGGGCGCTCACCTCGGAAGCCAAGGCCGAGCTCTTCACGCGGGAAGGCCGTCTGGACGAGGCTGTTGGAGAGCTGCAAGTTGCATGCTCGCGCTGGAACGAGATCGGTTCGGCAATCAATGCGGCCAACGCGCGGCTGTCCCTCGCGGCGCTGCTCATTCAATTGGGCGATCGCACTGGCGCAGAACTGGAACTCGGCACCGTGCTGACGATCGCAAAGAAAGTGGACTCGTCACGGCTGATACGGCGCCTCGATGAGCTGAAGAGGGTGCTCGCCGGCGTGAAGAGCGAGGCACCTGCGTAAGAAGCTGCGGCGGCGTGATAACGTCTCGCCGTACCAGGCTCAGTTATTGGTCACAGTCGCTTCAGTGACCGAAGCGGCATCATCCGTTCGGATGGCGAGCCATTCATAGTCGATCGAAAAGCGAAAGGCTCTCGAGGGCTATCTCGGGAATCCACTCGGCAATTGCGGCGCCGATCCTGTCGGCATGGTCCTCCTGCAGATAATGCGCGCCGGGTCCGAGATCGATCAACCGGCAGTTTTTCAGGCCCGCCGCGAATTCCCGTGCCGCCTGCGGCGAGACGAGGGCGCCCGGATCGCCTGAGAAAAGCAGCTTCGGGTAGGAGGAAAGCCGGAGCACCCGATGGTCGTGCTCACTGATGGCGGCGACATCGGCAGGCTGGCCTTCGATCGGCAGGTCGCGCGGCAGCTGCAGGACCGGCTTGCGCGATTGCGGCGTCGGGAACGGCGCCCGGTAGGCTCCCATTTCCTCATCGCTCATCGTGCGCAGCACAGCGGCCGGCAGCACCTTTTCGACGAAGACGTTGTCTTCCAGGACAAGCTTCTCACCGATGCCCGGCGTGCGCATTGCCTTGAACAATTCGCGCGCTTGTGGACGCTGGTGAAAATCGTCCCAACTCTCGAAGGGGCGGATGAATTCCATGAAGGCGAGGCCGAGGATCCGCTGCGGCCGCCGGGCCGCGAGATGGAAGGCGAGTGCGGTGCCCCAGTCCTGCGCGACAACCAGCATGTCGGTGATGCCAAGCGTCTCGATGAAAGCATCGAGATACCGGACGTGGTCGAAGAAGCGATAGTCGATGTCCGGCTTGCCGGACTGGCCATAGCCGATCAGGTCGGGCGCTATGCAGCGGCCGAACGGCGCCACATGCGGGATGATGTCGCGCCAGATGTAGGACGACGTCGGGTTGCCGTGCAGGAAGAGCACCGTCGGACCGGCAGTATCTGCCTCGACATAGGAGATGGTGGAATCGAGTACCGCGACTTGCGAGCGCCGCAACATTGTGCGGGATTGCTGCTTTTCGAGTTTCGGGTTCATCGGATCAGCTCCTTTTTGCGAAGACTGTTTTGAAAACGATATTCTTGAAACGCTCGAGCGGTTCGGGACTGCGCTCCACCTTCATGCGCAGCATCGCGCCTTGCCAGGAGCTCAACAGGAAATCGGCGAGATCCTCGGCATCGAACGCGTCGGTGATATCGCCGGCCGCCTGGCCCTCGGCGATGCATTCCGCGAAGGGCTTGCGCCAGCGTTCGAAAATGGCGACGAGTTGCAGCCTTAGCGGCTCGCTGTGAGCCGCCGTCTCGAGGCTGAGATTGCCGATCATGCAGCCCCGTGCCCAATCATGCGCCTCCAGCTTCGAAGTGATGACATCGAGATAGCGCCGCAAGCGCCCGACCGGGGGCTTGCCGTCCCGGGCGAGGGCCTGCTCCACCAAACCGCTCACATAGGCGAAATAGCGGTCCAGCACCTCGCCGGTAAACGCCTCCTTGGATGCAAAATGATTGGTGAAGGACCCCGGGCGGGCATCGGCCGCGGCGACGATGTCGCGTACGCCGGCGGCCGAATAGCCGGAACTCCAGATGGTCTTGAAACCGGCGTCGAGAAGTTTTTCGCGAAGTGAATGTCTAGCCATCGCGATACAATACGTACGTACGTATTAAAATCAAGAGGCATATTTGATACCGAACGCTCTTGGCAGAACCCACAGGCAATGGCATCGCAGTGCTGGGCGTTGGAACGAGGGGTGGAGCATGACAGCGGCGAAAGAAGTCATCGTCATCGGCGCCGGCATCATCGGCGCCTCCATCGCCTGGCACCTGACCAGGGCCGGAGCAAAGGTGACGGTCATTGCCGGCAGCGGCGCCGGCGGGGTCGCGACGCCGAATTCCTTTGCCTGGATCAATGCCAGTTGGGGCAATCCGGAGGTCTATTTCCGCCTGCGCATTCGGTCGATGGCCGAATGGACGCGGCTTGCGCATGACGTGCCCGGCATTCCGTTGGAATGGTGCGGCGGCCTGTGCTGGGACCTGCCGCCGGCCGAGTTGGAGGCCTATGCCGTCGAGCATTCTGCCTGGGGCTACGGCATCGAGCGTGTCGACCGTGCCGGAGCGGCGCGCATCGAGCCCAATCTGACCGAGCTTCCCGATTTCGCCCTTTATGTCGCCGGGGAAGGCGTCGCCGAACCGGTCGCCGCCGCGCAGGCATTGCTGGCCGACGCCGAGCTGCGCGGCGCGCGGGTGATGACCGGCACGACCGTCAGCGCGCTAATACAGACCAATGGCAGGATTACCGGCGTCGATACATCCACCGGACCGATTGCCGCCGACGAGGTGGTGATCGCGGCGGGCGGCGGATCTCCGGCAATCGCCGCGACGGCCGGGATAAAGCTGCCGATCGAGACGCCGCCCGGCCTGATCGTCCACTCACGCCCCTACGAAAAGCTGCTCAACGGGCTGGTGATCGGCGACCGGCTGCACATGCGCCAGACTGCGGAACGCCGCATCATCGCCGGCTCCGATTTCGGCGGCGCCGATCCGGGCATGGATGCCGAAGTCACCGCTCGCGGTTTGTTTGCGGCGATGAAGAGCATGCTGCGCGGCGCCGATGGGCTGGAACTGGGTTTCCACACGGTCGGCTACCGGCCGACGCCGATCGACGGCTTTCCGATCATCGGACGTGCTGAAGGCATCAGCGGACTCTACGTCGCGGTCATGCATTCCGGCATCACGCTGGCGCCTGCCGTCGGCCTGTTCGCCGCCCGGGAAATCCTCGACGGCGCGCGCGATCCGCTGCTTGAGCCTTATGGGCTGACGCGGTTTGCTCAATAGCCGGGCGGACGGCGAAAACCGCCGCTCAGCGGCGCTATTGCCCTGGCGATGCCGAGCAGCCGCGATTCGGACCAGCGTCTGCCGACCAGCTGCAGACCAATGGGCAGGCCGTCACGATCCTGCGTGTAAGGCAGCGAAAGTGCGGGGTGGCCGCTATAGTTGAACACCGCGCCATAGGCCGGCAGCATCCAGTAGCTCTGCTCCTTGTCACCGACCTTGATCGGTGTTCCCGGCTCGCAATGCGAAAAGGCCGTGGTCATGGCGGCCGGGCACAGCAAGGCATCGCAGCCTTCGAAAAAACGCTCCCAGGCAAGGATTGACCGATCGCGGCGGCTGAGCGCCTCGAACCAGCGCGAGACCGGCGTCGGTTCTTCTGGCGGTTCAGGCTGCGTTGCCTCCAGCATCATGCCGATCAGCGCACCGCCTTGCGTCAGGTCGTCATGCAAGTCGAGCGTCGGCAGTCTTGCTTGCTCGACGATCGCGCCTGCAGACTGAAGCTCCCTTGCCAGGTTCTCGACAGCGGCCCTGATTTCGCCGGCCACCGGAAAACCCGGAAAGGCCGGCGCGAAAGCGATGCGCAGGGTCTTGAGGTCAAGCTCCGGCGTGCCCTCGACAGGCACCGGCGCAAGATCGGTGTCGCTGCCATCCGGCCCTGCTATGATCCCCAGGATCAGCGCTAGATCGTCGACGTTGCGGGCCAGCGGACCGATACAGGACATCAGCCGCACGCTGCGCGGCGCACCGGCGGGATCGGGAAAGGCGCCGGCCAGGGAGACGCGATGCTCGGTCGGCTTGAGGCCGTAGACGCCGCAAAAGGCTGCAGGCAGGCGGATCGAATCCTGCATGTCGGTGCCGACCTCGAATGGTGTCATGCCGGTGCTGAGCGCTGCCGCGGCGCCGCCGCTGGAGCCGCCGGCGGTGCGCGAGAGATCCCATGGATTATTGGTGCGGCCGAACAGCGGATTGTTCGATTGCCAGTCGCCCAGCATCGTTGCGACATTTGTCTTGCCGACCAGCACTCCGCCGGCCACCTTCAACCTGAGAACGACCGGGCTGTCCTTTCTCGCCACATAGTCGGCAAAGGGCGGGAAGCCAACCGTGGTCTTCATCCCAAGTGTTTCGTGCGTGTCCTTCAGCGTGAACGGCACGCCGTGCAGCGGCCCGAGAGCGTCGCCGCGCGCCTGCGCTTCGTCGGCCTTCTTCGCTCGAGTGCGAGCCCCTTCCCTGTCGAGCGTGACGACCGCGTTGACCGCCTCATTGTGCCTGTCGATCTCAGCCAAATGCGCGTCCAGCGCTTCCACGGCGGAAATCTTGCGGTCGCGAATCGCGGCGGCGAGTTCGATAGTCGAGGAAAAGACGAGGTCCATGACCAATGCTCCGGCTTGCTAGCGGCGCCAGCCTCACCAAATGGCGGGCTACGGCGCGTCTTCAAGCCGAGTTCAGCATTCAAGGACAGGTGGTGCTTGATCGGAATTGCGCTGCGAGAGTCTGCTGAGGGGGGCGCTGTCCAGGGCGCTGTCCCGCGATGTTGCCGCGATAGCGAGGAATCTACACGGCCAGCGCCAGTCTTACCGGTTCCGGCGCAAACGGACGAATGGTCATGCCGTCTCTGGTAATGGTGACGAAGCTAGAGGGCGGGATCGGCTGCCAGTCGCCGCCATCACGGTCGAAAGGCTCCGACATAAGGCATCGCCCGCCGCCATTGCGGAAGACGGAGGTGTAGAGCGTCGGCGCGTGGGCATCGGTCGCATAGCGCACCGCATGCAGCGATTCGCCGTCCGACAAGGCGGCGGTAAGTCTCAGCGCCGGTTCGAAGCCGGCGCGGCGCGAGGCGTCGATCACCCGCGCCGTAGCGCGCGACACCGCGCCTTGCGGATCGCCCGCCAGACCCTCGTCGATCATTGGGAGAAAGAAAAGTTCGGAATCGGTGGTGCCCTCGCGCCGATCGAAGACGTCGTCGGAGAGCGCGTTTTCCAGCGCGCGGCGGATTTTTTCGAAGCCGCCGATCTGGCCGTTGTGCATGAACGACCAGCGGCCCGATATGAAGGGATGACAGTTCATGCGGCTGGTGGCGCCGCCGGTCGAGGCGCGCACATGGGCGAGAAACAGGCCGGATTTGATCTGCCGGCACAGGCTCTTCAGATTGGGATCGGACCAGGCCGGCAGAATGTCGCGATAGAGACCCGGTTCGGGCCGGTCGCCGTACCAGGCGAGGCCAAAGCCATCGCCATTTGTTGGCGACTTGGCTTCCTGGGCGCAATGACTCTGGGCGATCAGCGAATGGCAGGGCGCCGTGACGATGTCTTCGAGGAAAACCGCTTCGCCAAGGTAGGCCGCCCACCGGCACATCGCTTAATCTTCCCTCAGGCGCGATCCATGCGAGCCGCAGGCTCCTTGATTGCGTGTGTGCCTCTGTTGTGCGTGCGCTCATAGAGCTCGCGAACGATTCGGCTGGCCGTAGTCTCAAACAGAAACGGCAAGAAAGCGTGAATGAGCGCGGCGAACGCTGCCATGAACAGACGCGAGCAGAACCACGCCGCGAAGGCCATATGGCTGAAATAGGTCTCGCCCACCTTGGCCGGGTGAGAGGTAAAGAGCCTTGCAAGCCGTGTCGTCATGGTGATCCCTCCTGCCGGGATAAGCCCCGATTGCTGAGTATTCTGGCACGAGCTTTTGGTTCATCGGTCCCAAATCATCCTTGTGTTTGGCCAATTATTGGGACAAATATCCCACATGTCTCTGGAAATCGATGAAATCGACCGAAGATTGCTGGCCGAGTTGCAACGCGACGGCACATTGTCGGTCGACCAATTGTCGGAAAGGGTGTCGCTGTCACGCAACGCCTGCTGGCGCCGGGTGAAGCGGCTCGAAGAAGACGGCGTCATTACCGGCCGGGTGGCGCTGGTCGATGCGGACAAGCTTGGCCTTGGCCTTTCGGTGTTTATCCTGGTCCGGACCTCCAACCACGATCCGGACTGGCTGCAAAAATTCCGGGCGGCAGTGACCGGCTTTCCCGAGATCACCGGCGTCTACCGCATGTCCGGCGACCTCGACTATGTCTTGCGTGCCCGCGTCGCCGACGTGAAGGCTTATGACAGGCTCTATCAGCGGCTGATCGCCAAGGTGGCGCTGTCAGACGTTTCGGCCTCCTTCGTCATGGAGGAGATCAAGGAGACGACGGTCGTCCCCGTAGAGCTGCGCTGAAGCGGAACTGCGCTGAAAGAAAGCCGTTGATAGCCTAGCCACCGAGTTGACCGAATCGGCGTTGATAGCGATAGGATCAGCCTCATGCGCGCAGCCCTCTACACTTCCTCCGTCATCGGTCCGGCCGTCGGCTTCGTCAGGTTGCCGCATGGTGAAGGCCTGCCGCTTCCCGCCTATGAAAGCGCGGGCGCCGCCGGCATGGATCTGCGCGCCGCGGTGCCGGATGACCGGCCGCTGCTGATCCTGCCGGGAAAACGCGCGCTGGTGCCGACCGGGCTGATCCTGGAGATCCCGGAGGGCGTGGAAGGTCAGGTCCGGCCGCGTTCAGGCCTCGCCTTCAAGCACGGCCTCACCTGTCTCAACACACCGGGCACCATCGACAGCGACTATCGCGGCGAGGTGAAAGTGCTGCTGATCAACCTCGGCGACGAGGATTTCGCAGTGACGCGCGGCATGCGGATCGCCCAGATCGTCTTTGCGTCCGTGATGCAGGCGACCGTGGAGGAGCGCACATTGGCCGGCGGCACGGCGCGCGGCTCGGGCGGCTTCGGATCGACCGGCACGGCCTGATGTCCCTACCCAAACTCGTCATCTTCGATTGCGACGGGGTTCTGGTCGACACCGAGAACCTGGCCAATCGGCGCCTTGCCGAATGGCTCAGCGCTGCCGGCTACCCGGCGAGCTTCGAATATTGCCGCAAGAATTTCTCCGGCCGCAGCATGGTCTCGGTGCAGAAGGAAGTCGAGGCGACCGGCGTCAGCCTCGGCGCCGATTTCGTCGAACGCTGGAACTCCGGCCTGCCGGACCTGTTCGCGCATGGCGTCGAAGCCGTCCCCTATGTCAGGGAGTTCATCGAAGCCGTGTACGCTGCCGGCATCGCAACTTGCGTCGCTTCATCGGCACGGGTTTCTAAAATGCACATCACGCTCGGCCAGACCGGGCTGCTGCCGCTGTTCGAGCATGCGCTGTTCAGCTCGACCATGGTTTCGCGCGGCAAGCCGTTTCCCGACCTGTTCCTGCATGCGGCAAGCACGATGGGCTTCGCGCCCGCCGACTGCATCGTCATTGAGGACAGTGTCGCCGGGACGTTAGCCGGCATTGCCGCCGGCATGCGCGTTTATTCCTATCACGGCGACCCGCATTCCGACCGCGACGGCCTGACCGAGGCCGGCGGCATCCTGTTCGACGACATGCGCGAACTTGCCGGGCTGGTGCCGATCCACTGATCTAATCTTCAGGCTTGTTATCCGGCTGTACGCCTCGGTCGTCCGTGCTAGCTTGCGGACGCTCGACCGTGGGAGGCGCCAGCGTATGAATTCCATCCTGCTTCGCTTCGTCCTCGCCTGTTTGCTGCTGCCGTGCCTGTGGACGACGGCCGGCGCGCAAGACGGCAGCTTCCCGGACCTTGGCAGCGCCGTTCCCGGCCACCAGGACACGACCTATTTCGACCTCGCCAGGGTGGTCATTCCCGATCTGGCGGCGGACAAGGACGGCTTCTACCGGGGTTCTATGCCGATCGAGATGCGCCATATCGAGGGCCCGGATAGCGGTGGCTCGCCGCCCGAAACGTCGGGCCTTTCCAACGCCGCCGCGCTCGACATCAAGGCCGGCGGCAAGGATCGGCTGGCCATGCTGTTCGACCTCGGCAGCTCCTCCGACAGCGCCGAGGGTTTCGCGGTGCTGGCGCTCTACGATCTTGCTGGCAAGCCGAGACTGCTCGACGCTGTCAATGTCGCCGTCGACCGAAGCAACTCTTTCCGCGATCCGGGCAAGCTGCCGATCGGGCCCGGTGATGACGCGATCATCACCCTGAGCACGCATTTCAATTCGAGCCAGGGCTATATGAGCACGCCCCTGATCCTGGTCCGCGACGACAGGTTCGAGTTGATCGACATGATCTATACGTTCGACGAGTCGCTGTGCGCCTACAGGCGCACGCAGGAGTTGGCGTTTCAGACCGTTGCGGACGGCCAGCCCTATGCGGGCATCAAGGCGACGGTGACCGATGCCACCGTGCCGAATGGCGAAAGCTGCGACGATCCGGCGCCCGAGGCTTCCTCGCGCGACATCTCCGTCACCTACCATTGGGACGGGACCGCATACTTCAAGGGGTCCGACGCATTGGACAAATTGGCAGGAGAGAACGCCAATCGCTTCTGAACCAATCGCATTCGTTTGCCCGTCGGGCAGTGGCGGGATAAAATGTGCTTCGCACTCTGGGGAGCATCCATGGACAAGGGCAAAATCTTTCGCGACCTGCACAGTTCGATCTTCGTCATGCCCAACCCCTGGGACGTCGGCACGACGAAACTGCTGGCCTCCTTCGGTTTCAAGGCGTTGGCGACGACCAGCGCCGGCTTTGCCTTTTCGCGCGGCCTGCCCGACGGTGCCGTGACCTTCGAGGCGATGATCCACCACTGCCGCGACGTGGCGGCGGCGACCGGCCTGCCGATCTCGGCCGATCTCGAGAAGGGCAAGGGCGACAGCGCGACAAGTGCCTCCGAGACCGTCTTTGCGGCCGAGGCGGCAGGCCTTGCCGGCTGCTCGATCGAGGACCACACCGGCGAGCCCGACAAGCCGATCTACGATTTTTCGCATGCGGTCGAGCGCGTCGCCGCTGCAGCGGAGGCGGCGCGGGCGCTGAAGCACGATTTCGTCTTCACCGCGCGAGCCGAGAATTTTCTGTGGGGCAAGCCCGACATCGACGACACGATCAAGCGGCTGCAAGCCTTCGAGAAAGCCGGCGCCGACGTGCTCTACGCGCCGGGCCTTGGCGACATCGAGACGGTGCAAACCGTCTGCTCGGCGCTGACCAAGCCGGTCAATGTCATGGTGAGGCCCGGCTTCACCATCGCCGATCTTGCCCTGGCAGGGGTCAAGCGCATTTCGCTCGGGCCCTGGCTCACCAATTTCGCCTTCGGCATGCTGGAGACGGCGGCGCGCGAGATCCAGCAGGACGGCACCTTCGGCTTCACCCGGACCGCCATGCCGTTCGGCAAGCTGCAGGCGTTGTTTGCCCAATCCTTGGCTTAGACGGGCCCCAACGCATGACGCTCACCGTCGTCGACATGCACACCGGTGGCGAGCCGCTGCGGATCGTCACCGGCGGTTATCCCAAGATCCCCGCAGGCACGATCCTGGAAAAACGTGCCTATGTGCGCGACCACCTCGACCATCTCAGGAAGATCCTGATGTTCGAGCCGCGCGGCCATTACGACATGTATGGCGCGCTGCTGGTGGAGCCCGACCTGCCCGGCGCCGACCTCGCCGTGCTGTTCATGCACAATGAGGGCTATTCGACGATGTGCGGGCACGCCATCGTCGCGCTCGGCCGCTACGCCGTCGACGAAGGGCTGGTGGCGCGGCAGGAGCCGGTGACGACAGTCAACATCGAAGCGCCGTGCGGGCTGGTCGTCGCCTCGGTCGAGGTGCAGGACGGCAAGGCAGGTGCTGTGTCATTCGAAAGCGTGCCGGCCTTTCTGTTCGCCCGCGACCAGGAGGTCGAATTACCGGGCTTCGGGGCGATCGGCTTCGACATCGCCTATGGCGGCGCCTTCTATGCGCTCGCCGATTGCCACCAGTTCGGGCTGGAATTCGGCAAGAACCGCGTCCGCGATTTCGTCGATGCGGCGACGGCGCTGACGGAGAAGCTGAAGAAGGAATTCCCGCTGTCGCATCCCGACCATGCCGACCTTGCCTTTCTCTACGGCACCATCCTGACCGACGGACAGGACGTATTCTCCGATAGCCCGACCAAGAACATCTGCGTCTTCGCCGAGGCCGAGGTCGACCGCTCGCCGACCGGATCCGGCGTCACAGCGCGGCTGGCGGCAATGCATGCTAAGGGCGAAATCGCCGGCCAGACGCGGCTGTTCGAGAGTATCGCCGGCTCGCGCTTTTCCGGCAGCGTGGCGAGGATCGCGAAAGCCGGGACGCATGACGCCATCATCGCCCGTGTCGGCGGCCGCGCCTTCTACTGCGGCCGGGCCGAATTCATCGTCGAACCCGACGACGAGCTGGGACGCGGTTTTCTCTTACGCTAGCGCCGGGCCTAACAAACGGAACGGAGCGTAACGTTTAGCTACGCACCGGAAGCACCGGACACCGCCATTCGCACGCCGGCATCACCTGAGCATCAGCACTCCTAAGCCGCTTCCCGCGCAGAGATCGCCTTGTGCAAATGCACCATCATGGCGGCGGCGAACAGCGGCGTCAGAAGGTTGAGCAGCGGCACGGCGAGGAAGGCAGCGACAACCAGCCCGGCGAGGAACACCGTGACGGCATGTTTTTTGCGCAACGCCCGTGCCTCGGCCTCCGGGCGGAAGCGCATGGCGGCGAATTCGAAGAATTCGCGCCCCAGCAGATAGCCGTTGACGATGAAGAAGGCGGCGATGTTGATGCCCGGCACCAGCAGCAGCAAGGCGACGATGTTGCCGAGGATGACGACGCCGAAGAATCTTATCGCCAGCACCATCGAGCGCAGTGCCGGCATGGCGCGACCGGGCGGTTCGCCGGGATAGTCGGTGCGTTCGACCACTTCGGCGACGTCATCGAGAAACAGGCCGGCGATGATCGCTGTCACCGGCGCGATCAGCAGCGCCAGACCCAGCGCGAGACCGATCCCGGCGACGATGACGCCCAGCCATCCGGCCCAGGACGGCAGGCCGGGCAGCCATGCGTCGATCCATGGCCAGGCCAGCCATTCGAACAGGCCCTCGATAGCGAACCACAGCGCGGCGAGCGCCAGCAAGGTCAGCCCCAGCGTTTTCACGAACACCGAGCGGAATTCGGGCGAGAACAACCGGCTGGCGGCGGCGCGTGCGGCGCTGGAGATCACGGCGTTTCCAATTCCAGGGCTGGTAGTTTCGAGGCAGGCGGGGACAGGACAAAGCACGCACAGCGCGATGCAGTGCATCTGCCGTTCGACCAGATTAATAGATCCCGACCCTAGGCAAAGCCGCATCAAATCGCTAGACCCGCCCGCGGCCGGCGTGGCAGAAAGCCGGTGGTTTTCGCGGAGACATCATTGATGCCGAACTATGACGTGCTTTGTATCGGTAATGCCATCGTCGACATCATCGCGCAGTGCGACGAGGCATTCCTGGAGACGAACGGCATCATCAAGGGCGCGATGAACCTGATCGACACGAGGCGCGCCGAGCTGCTCTACAGCCGCATGGGCCCGGCCATCGAAGCCTCCGGCGGCAGCGCCGGCAACACGGCGGCGGGTGTCGCCAGCTTCGGCGGACGCGCCGCCTTCTTCGGCAAGGTCTCGAACGATGCGCTCGGCGAAATCTACGCCCATGACATCCACGCGCAGGGCGTCGCCTTCGACACCAAGCCGCTCAACGGCGAGCCGCCGACGGCGCGCTCGATGATCTTCGTCACGCCGGACGGCGAGCGCTCGATGAACACCTATCTCGGCGCCTGCATCGAGCTCGGGCCGGAAGATGTCGAGGCCGACAAGGCTTCCGGTGCGGCGGTCACCTATTTCGAAGGGTATCTGTGGGACCCGCCGCGCGCCAAGGAAGCGATCCGGCAGACGGCCAAGCTCGCGCATGCCGCCGGGCGCGAAGTGTCGATGACATTGTCGGATTCGTTCTGCGTCGACCGCTATCGCGAGGAGTTTCTGGACCTAATGCGCTCGGGCACCGTCGACATCGTCTTTGCCAACAGCCACGAGATCAAGGCGCTCTACCAGACCGCCTCGTTCGACGAGGCGCTGGCCCAGATCCGCAAGGACTGCAAGATCGCCGCCGTCACCCGCTCGGAAATGGGCTCGGTCATCGTGCGCGGCGACGAGACCGTCACTGTCGACGCGACCAAAATCCGGGAGCTGGTCGACACCACCGGCGCCGGCGACCTCTATGCCGCCGGCTTCCTCTACGGCTACACGCAAGGGCGCAGCCTGAAGCATTGCGGCGACCTCGGCTCGCTGGCGGCCGGGCTGGTCATCCAGCAGATCGGGCCAAGGCCTCGGCAGAATTTGCGCCACGAGGCTGAGCAGGCGGGGCTGCTGTAGGGAGGCGGCACCTCCCCCTCGATGGGGAGGTAAGGGACGCGAGCGGCGGGTGAGGGTGTTTTGGCATCCCGCGCATTCGGCATCACCCTCCCCATCAAAAAGCCCATCGTAGCCTCGCCTAGAACCCACGTCTTCGCCGATGGCCGGAGAAGTACCTGTTAAGAACGCTCCTTTCGGCCGAAACGTACGATTGCGTCAGCTTTGTAATCCGTGCTTATTAAGTTCAATTTTGAAGGTGCACTGGGTTAGCCAGTGTTCTTGAAATTATGCACTTTACAGTGCGACAAGGGTGCCCAACGTCGATGGATTCTGTAGATTCAAGCTCGCCAGTCCATCGGGGCGGTGAGTATTCGGCTTCGGGCAGATTAAGTGCACTCCCTCGCCCGTTCCTGAGGTGGGCAGGTTCAAAGCAAGCGCTTCTTCCCCGCATTTCACAAGTACTTCCAAAAACGTTTGGAACATACTATGAACCATTTCTGGGGGCCGGAGCCTTATTTTTTCATTTAAAGCCCAAGCACGCGATTTTATCGGATGCAAGTTCAGAACTAATTGAGACTTGGAAAGCTGTCAGATCTAATGTTGACGGGTTGATCGGATATCTGTCACCGCTCAAGCCTGATAAAGAGCTATTTTATAAAATTAGAGAAAATAGATCCGAAGACAGCCTCATCCGCGCCGGAGAATTTCTGTACCTAAACAAAACGTGCTGGAATGGTCTGTATCGCGTCAACGCACAGGGTAAATTCAACGTTCCGTACGGGGCACCTCGAAGTCAATTCATTTTTGACGAGGAAAATCTAACGGCGTGCTCAAAGGCGTTATCCCATCCAAAAATACATATTAAATGCGGTGACTTTACGGACTTCACGAACAATACGAAGTTTGGTGATTTTGTTTATTTCGATCCTCCCTATGTTACGACACACAATAATAATGGGTTTCGAGATTGGAATGAAAAATTGTTCCGCTGGGATGATCAAATCCGCTTAGCTAAAGAGGCGGAGAGATTAAGATTACTGGGCGTCAAAATCGTGATTTCTAACGCCAACCACGTCGACGTGGTTGCTCTCTACCCAGAATTTAAGAAGACTGAATTTGAGAGGTCATCAACACTATCGTCTTCTGCTAAATTTAGAGGTAGTGTGGGGGAAGTGCTTTTAACAGCCAACACATAGGACAGAGATGGCCCGAGACGCAGCTGAGAGTATCCGTCTCGTTAATCCCGCCGAGATTGATCGGAATCCGGAGAATCCGCGACTCATATTCCGAGAGGACGAGTTGCTTGCGCTGCAGGAGAGCATCGCGAGCCAAGGAATTCTCGTTCCTCTGACTATCTATCAAAGCGGTCAGGGATACATAATTTTGGACGGTGAGCGCCGATGGCGATGCGCGCTCAAATTGGGATTGTCCGCAGTACCGGCCATCATTCAGCCCGAACCTGACGCGGTAACGAACATCATGATGATGTTCGCGATACACAAGACCAGAAGTGACTGGGATCCCTTACCAACCGCAATAAAGCTGGAGAAGCTAGAAGGCGCATTAGCTGAACGGCTAGGCAGACCTCCTTCTGAACAAGACCTGGCAGCAGCAGCGTCTTTATCTCGGGGCGAAGTGCGTCGGTACCGAAATATCTTGGCTTTACCGACCCGGTATAAAGATCAGCTTCTTGCCGAATTAGAAAAACCGCGCCCGCTTCAAGTTCTGACTGTAGACCACGTTCTTGAATCTGTTCGCGGTGCTGACGCCCTTATGAAGCAAGACGTTATTACTGACGACGAGCAAATAAGTTTGACTAATTCTCTTGTAGAAAAGTTCATAAACAGAACATTAACAAGTACGGTCGAGCCGAGAATGCTACCGCGGATTGCTCGCGCAGTCCAACGTCGTGAAATTCCAAGATCCGAAGCAAGAAATGTAGCTATTCGATTAATTCGTGACCCCGCATACACTGTAAACAACGCTTTTCGTGACTCGGTAGAACGAGTTGACTTTGAGCATGGGACTGAACAGCTCGCCGAACGAGTTAATAATCGACTTCAAGAACATCTGTCTCGATCATATGAACTCGGGGCGGCGCTGGAAGATCGCCTACGCCTGCTAAGCGAAACCGTTCGGCAAGTTCTTAGCAATGCCCGCCGATAACTTTAAAACCGTAGCTGATGAACTTCTTCACGTTGCAACCGACGCGGAAACGCATTTTGGTAATGAGGGTTTCGACGTCACTCTAGAAACGAGAGAAATTGGTTTCCCATTTACTCCAACCCTTGTATGCCGCAGAGGACATGAGACTGTAATCGTAGAAGTCTCATCTGCACTTGACATAGGGCGAACGGAACGATGGGTGAGGTATTGCAAGTCGCAGACAGTTGATACTCGTTATTGTGCTGTACTGCGTAGCCTAACGGGCGTCGATCAGCAGACTATGGATTTTGTTATAAAAAATTGGCTTGGTCTTTGCGTTCATAACGACCGGAATTTGATGGTAATCCGACTTCCTACCGACTTGGCTGTACATGTTGAGCTGCCGGAGTTGAAAGACTTACCGAAGCCGGTTCGCCCTCTACTTGCGCCTGCTTTTCGCAAGGTTCAAGAGAACGATTGGCGCGATGGGCTTAACCACGCTTACTCCGAGGTTGAGCAACATGCTCGTGACTATCTCAAACAAGGGATAGACGCTGGCCGAACGATAGTGGCGAGAAGCCGACGTAGCCAAGCGGCAAATCTTACCTCTGAGGAGGTTGACAATATGACGCTAGGACAACTTAAAGACGCTTTTGCCCTAATTCAGAATCAAACATACAAAGATGCTGTAATTGGGACGACATTGGCCATGATCAACAAGACTCGGGTTGGTCTTGCTCACAGGCGACGTAGCAAAACTGTCGAGGCTGAACTTCGTTTGCAAGTCGGCCAGAATATGTATGCAGCAATAACATGCCTTGAGGAATTGACGTCTTAGCAGCAAGTCGGACGCAATAAGTTGTGTCAAGCCCCGCGATCGCCGCCCTTGTCAAATGTTTAGCTCTCCCGGCATGCGGGGGGCTTTTTGCCCGCTCACCGCGGAGCCGCTCGAAGATTATCAGCGTCCTAGAGCGTTTTGCGTTGTAGTGGAGACAAAAACCCCGCTCCAGGTCTTTGTTTGACGCATTTTTTCGGACGCAAAATGCTCTAGTGCCAATCTGGATCGAGCGGTCTCCTTACGCCCCCGCCGTATACGCCGCGATGGCCGCCATATTCACGATGTCCGAGTCCTTGGCGTTGAGCGAGACGATCTGAACCGGCTTGTCCAGGCCGACCAGCAGCGGGCCGATGACGGTCGAGCCGCCGAGTTCCTGCAGCATTTTGGTCGAGATCGAGGCCGAGTGGAAGGCCGGCATGATCAGCACATTGGCCGGACCGGTGAGCCGAATGAACGGGTATTGCGCCATGGCGCGCGCGTTGAGCGCCACGTCGGCGGCCATCTCGCCGTCATACTCGAAATCGACGCGCCGCTTGTCGAGGATGCGCACCGCTTCCTGGACGCGCTCGGAGCGCTCACCCTGCGGATGGCCGAAGGTGGAATAGGCAAGCATGGCGAGCCTTGGTTCATAACCCATGCGGCGGGCAAAGCCGGCGGCTTCCTCGGCGATGTCGGCGATCTGTTCGGCGTTCGGCATGTCGTGCACGGCGGTGTCGGCGACAATCACGGTCCGGCCCCGCGCCAGCACGATCGAGGCGCCGATGACGCGGTGGCCGGGCTTGGCGTCGATGGCACGGCGGATGTCGTCGAGCGCCGTGGAATAGTTGCGGGTGACGCCTGTGACGATGCCGTCGGCATCGCCCAGCGCCACCATGCAGGCGGCGAAATGGTTGCGGTCGGTGTTGATCAGGCGCTGGCAATCGCGGAACAGGAAGCCCTTGCGCTGCATGCGCTCGTACAAATAGTCGGTGTAGACGCCGTTGCGGCGCGACAGCCGCGCATTGATGATCTCGATGCCTTGCTTGCCAAGCTCGATGCCGGCGTTCCTGGCATTCTCCTTGATGATGTCGTCGCGGCCGAGCAGGATGGCGGTGCCGAGCCGCTGGTTCACATAGGAGACGGCGGCGCGCATCACCTGCTCCTCCTCGCCCTCGGCGAAGACGATGCGCTTGGGCTGGCGGCGCACGCGGTCGTAGATGCGCTGCAGCGTCGAGGCGATCGGATCGCGACGGGCGGAAAGCTCCTGCGCGTAGCGGTCGAGGTCGAGGATCGGCTTGCGCGCGACGCCGGACTCCATCGCTGCCTTGGCAACCGCGATCGGAATGGCCGAGATCAGGCGCGGATCGAACGGCACCGGGATGATGTAGTTGGGGCCGAATTTCGGCCGCATGCCCTGGTAGGCGGCGGCGACGTCGTCGGGCACGTCCTGGCGCGCGAGTTCGGCGAGCGCCCGCGCCGCGGCGATCTTCATGTCGTCATTGATGGTGGTGGCCCGCACGTCGAGCGCGCCGCGGAAGATATAGGGGAAGCCGAGCACGTTGTTGACCTGGTTCGGATAGTCCGAACGCCCGGTGGCCATGATGGCATCGGTGCGGATTTCGGCGACTTCCTCCGGCGTGATCTCGGGATCTGGGTTGGCCATGGCGAAGATGATCGGCTTCTCGGCCATCGACTGCACCATCTTGGTGGTCAGCGCGCCCTTGGCGGACACGCCGAGGAACACGTCGGCTCCGTCCAGCGCCTCGGCCAGCGAGCGCGCGTCGGTCTTGACGGCGTGCGCCGACTTCCACTGGTTCATGCCTTCGGTGCGGCCCTGGAAGACGACGCCCTTGGTGTCGCACAGGATGATGTTTTCAGGCGCAAAGCCCATCGCCTTCATCAGCTCGATGCAGGCGATGCCGGCCGCACCCGCGCCATTGCAGACCATTTTCGTGGTCTTCATGTCGCGGCCGGTGATCTCCAGCGCGTTGATCAGGCCGGCGGCCGAGATGATGGCGGTGCCGTGCTGGTCGTCATGGAAGACCGGTATGTCCATCAGCTCGCGCAGCCGCTGCTCGATGATGAAGCACTCCGGCGCCTTGATGTCTTCCAGATTGATACCGCCAAAGGACGGGCCAAGGAAACGCACGCTATTGATGAACTCGTCGGCATCCTCGGTGTCGACCTCGAGATCGATGGAATCGACATCGGCGAAGCGCTTGAACAACACCGCCTTGCCTTCCATCACCGGCTTGGCGGCCAGCGCGCCGAGATTGCCGAGGCCGAGGATGGCGGTGCCATTGGAAATGACGGCGACCATGTTGCCGCGCGCCGTGTAGTCGAAGGCGCGGCTGGGATCCTCGGCGATGGCGAGGACGGGAACCGCGACGCCTGGCGAATAGGCGAGGCTCAAGTCGCGCTGGGTGGCCATCGGCTTGGTGGCGACGATCTCCAGCTTGCCGGGGCGGCCCATGGCGTGGAATTCCAGCGCCTCCTGCGCACTGACGGAGGGTCCGGGGTTTTCGGGTTTCCTGGCCATGATGCTTTCGATTTCCTCACCCGTGCGGCACCGCTTGAGACGGGTGCAATGCTTTCTTTTGTGGAACGTTCGGGATTAAGGCTACACTTCGCCGCTGTAAACCGCCAAGCAGATGGCTTGGCAAATTTTGGAAGCAGCTTCTTGAACGACGAAACGCCCATTCGCAGCGACAGCGCTACGACGGCCTTTGCGCCGGCGACGCCGATGATGGAGCAGTATATCGAGATCAAGGCGGCAAACCCGGATTCGCTGCTGTTTTACCGCATGGGCGATTTCTACGAGCTGTTCTTCGACGACGCCGAGAAGGCGAGCCGGGCGCTCGGCATCGTCTTGACCAAACGCGGCAAGCACCAGGGCCTCGACATCCCGATGTGCGGCGTGCCGGTGCATGCCGCCGACGACTATTTGCAGAAGCTGATCGGACAGGGGTTCCGTGTCGCCGTCTGCGAGCAGATCGAGGATCCGGCCGAGGCGAAGAAGCGCGGCGGCAAGTCGGTGGTGCGACGCGACGTGGTGCGGCTGGTGACGCCAGGCACGATCACCGAGGACAAGTTGCTGGCGCCGTCGGAATCGAGTTTCTTGATGGCGCTTGGCCGAGTCAAAGGCGGAGCGGAACCAAGAGGCGGGGAGCTCGGCAGCGCGACAGGGAACCAAGGAAGTTTTGCATTGGCCTGGATCGAGATCTCGACCGGCGCCTTCCGTGTTGCAGAAACCACCGCCGACCGGCTGCTCGCCGATGTCTTTCGCGTCGACCCGCGCGAGCTGATCGTCGCCGAGCCGGTGTTTTTCGATCCCGACCTGAAACCGGTGTTCGATGTGCTCGGCCGGGTCGCCAATCCGCAGCCGCCGAGCCTGTTCGACTCAGCGTCGGCCGCCGGGCGCATCGCCCGTTTCTTCGAGGTGGCGACGCCGGACAGTTTCGGCACGTTTTCCCGCGCCGAGCTGTCGGCGATCTCAGGCGCCATCGCCTATGTCGAAAAAACGCAGAAGGCCGAGCGGCCGCCGCTGTCGCGGCCCGAGCGCGAGGAGCAGGGTTCGACGCTGTTCATCGATCCGGCGACACGCGCCAATCTGGAACTGCTGCGCACCCTGTCCGGCAGCCGTGAGGGTTCGCTGTTCAAGGCGATCGACCGCACGGTGACCGGCGGCGGCGCGCGGCTGCTCGCCGACCGGCTGATGGCGCCACTGACCGACCCGGCGGCAATTGGTGCAAGGCTGGATTCGGTATCGTTCTTCCGCTCCGAGACTCGACTGTGCCAGGCGGTGCGGGCGAGCCTGAAGAGCGTCGCCGACATGCCCCGCGCCCTGTCGCGGCTGGCGCTCAACCGCGGTGGCCCGCGCGACCTCGGCGCGCTGCGCGCCGGGTTCGAGGCAGCCGGCGCTATTGCCGAACTGTTTGGGGCGACCGCCCTGCCGCAGGAACTGGCGGCGGCGCTGGCGGCGATCGAGGCGCTGCCACGCCCGCTGGCCGAGCATCTGACGCAGGCGCTCAGTGACGAGCTGCCGCTGCTCAAGCGCGATGGCGGCTTCGTCCGTTCCAGCTATCATGGTGAGCTCGATGAGATGCGAGCGCTGCGCGACGAATCGCGCAAGGTCATCGCCGGGCTGGAGCGCTCGCTGATCGACGAAACCGGCATCCGCTCGCTGAAAATCCGGCACAACAATGTGCTTGGCTACTACATCGAAGTCACCGCCAACCACCATGCGATCATGACGAGCAGCGATGGGGCGAAGGCGCGCTTCATCCATCGCCAGACCATGGCCAACGCCATGCGCTTCACCACGACGGAACTGGCCGAGCTGGAATCGAAGATCGCCAATGCCGCCGACCGGGCGCTGGCGATCGAGCTTGCCGCCTTCGACAGGCTGACAGCGGAAGCGGTCGGCCTGTCGGACAAGATCCGCGCCGGCGCCGATGCGCTTGCCGTGCTTGACGTGTCGTCGGCACTTGCGCTGCTTTCCGAAAGCGAGGCCTGGTGCCGGCCGGTGGTGGACGCGAGCCTCGCCTTCGCAATTTCGGGCGGGCGGCATCCGGTGGTCGAACAGTCGCTGCGGCGTTCGGGCGAAGGACCGTTCGTCGCCAATGATTGCGACCTATCACCAGAGGGCGATGCCAAAAACGGCGCGATCTGGCTGCTGACCGGACCCAATATGGGCGGCAAATCGACCTTCCTCAGGCAGAACGCGCTGATCGCCATCCTCGCCCAGACCGGCTCCTTCGTGCCCGCGGCATCAGCTCATATCGGCGTCGTCGACCGGCTGTTTTCACGTGTCGGCGCTTCCGACGATCTGGCGCGCGGCCGTTCGACCTTCATGGTCGAGATGGTCGAAACGGCGGCGATCCTCAACCAGGCCGGCGAGCGCGCGCTGGTGATCCTCGACGAGATTGGCCGCGGCACCGCTACCTTCGACGGCCTGTCGATCGCCTGGGCGGCGGTCGAGTATCTGCACGAGAAGAACCGCTGCCGGGCGATTTTCGCCACCCATTTCCACGAGATGACGGCGCTGGCCAGCAAGCTCGCTCGACTGCACAATGTCACCATGCGGGTCAAGGAATGGGAGGGCGACGTGGTCTTCCTGCACGAGGTCGGCAAGGGTGCCGCCGACCGCTCCTATGGCGTGCAGGTGGCGCGTCTGGCCGGCCTGCCGGAAGCGGCGGTCGGGCGGGCCAGGGAAGTGCTGCACCAGCTGGAAGCGGGCGAGGTGTCGGGCAAGGCAAACCGGCTGGTCGACGATCTGCCGCTGTTTTCGGTGGCGGTGAAACGAGAGGCGCAAAAGCCGGCAAAGAGCGATGGACTGAGCGCGGCGCTAGGGGAGATCAATCCCGACGAGATGACGCCACGGGAGGCGCTGGAGGCGCTGTATCGGCTGAAGGGAATGGCGGGGAAGTAGTCAAGCTTCGTACGATAGTGCTCTACGGCGCCCCCTCTGTCCCGCCGGACATCTCCCCCACTTGGGGGGAGGTTGGCAGCTTCGCAGACAGCATCTTTTCTCCAGCGTTGGAGCTTGGCGAAAGCGATGGTGATAGCCAATCTCCCCACCTGTGGGGGAGATGTCCGGCAGGACAGAGAGGGCGCGAAGGAATGCGACCTTAGCCTGATCCCCGCTACTATCCTCAAATCATCTGCAGCCCGCGCTTGCGGGTCGGTGGCGGGAAGGCACGGTTGATGTCGGCGAAATCTTCCGAGGTGAGCTCGATGTCCAACGCAGCGACATTCTGGCGGACATGCTCTTGCCTGCCGGCCTTTGGAATGGCAATGACGCCGTCCTGTGCCATCACCCAGGCCAGCGCCAGCTGAGCCGCCGTGGCATTGTGGCGGGCGGCAATGGCTTCGAGCCTGGCGTTGCGCGCCAATACGCCCTGATCGACCGGCGAATAGGCCATCAGCGGAATGCCGCGCTGCCGGCTCCAGGGCGCAAGGTCGAATTCCGGGCCGCGCTGGGACAGATTGTAGAGGATCTGGTTGGTCTGGACGCTGTCGCCGGCAGGCAGGCTGACCAGTTCCTCCATCTCATGGGTGTCGAAATTGCTGACGCCCCAGTGGCGGATCTTGCCGGCCTTTTTCAACGCCTCGAAGGCCTCGGCCGTTTCCGCCAGAGGCACGCTGCCGGGCCAATGCAGCAGATAGAGATCGATCCGGTCGGTGCGCAGATGCCTGAGGCTTCTGTCGCAGGCCGCCAGCACGCCGGTGCGCGAGGCGTTGGACGGCAGCACCTTGGAGACCAGGAACACCTCGTCGCGGCGCCCGGCAATGGCATCCGCCACCACCTCCTCGGCCCCGCCGCTGGCATACATTTCGGCGGTGTCGATCAGCATCATGCCGAGATCGAGCCCGAGCTTGAGCGCGTTGACCTCATCGGCGTGGCGGCGGGCGTCCTCACCCATTTTCCACGTGCCTTGACCAAGCACGGGAACGGCTTCGCCCGAGGGCAATGTGGTGGTTCTTATCGTTGCCGGCATGGCGCACTCCAGTCGAGACCGGATGGCACCACACCCTTCGGGAGAAATCCACCCCGGATTTCCCGCGATCTGCCTGGTGCTACTTCACCGGATGGGCGGCGAGCCAGGCCTGCATCTGCTTGATCTCGGCTTCCTGCGCGGCGATCACCGCTTCGGCCAGCTTGCGCATTTCCGGATCCTTGCCATTGGCAAGCTCGACCTTGGCCATGTCGATGGCCGCCTGGTGATGCGGAATCATGCCGCGGGCGAAATCGACATCGGCATTGCCGGAATATTCGATCGCCATCATGGCGGTGTGCATCTTGTCCATCGCCGCCTTGTAGCCATCGGTCGAGGGACTTTGCGCGCCCATCGCGCCCATGTCGTGCGCCCCCATGTCATGTTTCGTCTCCTGGGCTTGCGACGGAATGCTTTCGAGGAAAACGGCAAGCAGCATTCCCGCTGCCATCAGCAGCAGCACGATCTTCTTGGCCAAGGTCATTCATCGTCTCCCTTTTGAACGATTTTCATCTGGGGGCTTGGCTCAGAGTTTCAACGTCCTGAGCCGCAACGCGTTGGAGATGACAGAAACCGAGGACAGGCTCATCGCCGCCGCCGCAATCATCGGCGACAAAAGCGTGCCGGTGAGCGGATAGAGCACGCCGGCGGCGACCGGCACGCCAAGCAAATTGTAGAGGAAGGCGAAGAACAGGTTCTGGCGGATGTTGCGGATCGTTGCCTGGGCGAGTGTGCGGGCCCGGACGATGCCGTTGAGATCGCCCTTGACCAGCGTGATCCCAGCGCTTTCGACCGCGACATCGGCGCCGGTGCCCATGGCGATGCCGACATCGGCGGCGGCCAGCGCCGGCGCGTCGTTGACGCCGTCACCGGCCATGGCGACGCCGGCGCCCCTGGCGCGCAACTCCTCGACCAGCGCGCTCTTCTGTTCCGGCAGCAGGCCCGCACGCACCTCGTCGATGCCGAGTTTGCTTGCGATGGCTTTCGCCGTGCGTTCGTTATCGCCGGTCGCCATGATGATCTTGAGGCCGCGATCGTGCAGCGCCCTGATCGCCTCGGATGTCGTCGCCTTGATCGGGTCGGCGACGGCGACGATGCCGGCCAGTTTGTTGCCGACGGCGACGAACATCGCAGTCTTACCCTCGGCTTGCAGCGCCTCGGCACTGGTCGAGATGGATGTGATATCGATGCCGAGATCGGCCATCATCGCAGCGTTGCCGAGCGCGACCTTCTTTCCCGACACCGTGCCGGAAACGCCCTTGCCGGTGACCGCCTCGAAACCGCCGGAGTCGGGGATCTTTACCCGGCGTTCACGGGCACCTTCGACGATCGCCTCGGCCAGCGGATGCTCGGAGCCTTTTTCCAGGCTGGCGGCAAGTGCCAGCAGATCATCTTGCGTCATGCCCTCGGCAGCAACGACGTCGGTCACTCTCGGCCGGCCTTCGGTCAATGTGCCGGTCTTGTCGACGATCAGCGTGTCGACCGAGGCAAAACGTTCGAGCGCCTCGGCATCCTTGATCAGCACGCCGGCATGCGCGCCGCGCCCCGTGGCAGTCATGATCGACATCGGCGTGGCAAGGCCCAGTGCGCAAGGACAGGCGATGATCAGCACCGAGACCGCCGAGACGATGGCGAAGATCAGGCTGGGTTGCGGCCCGAAGATCGCCCAGGCGATGAACGCAACGATCGCAACCACTACGACGGCCGGGACGAAATAGAAAGAAACGCGGTCGGCCAGGCCCTGGATCGGCGCGCGCGAGCGCTGCGCCTTGGCGACGAGCTCGACGATCCGCGCCAGCGTGGTTTCGGCGCCGACCCTCTCGGCGCGCATGATCAGCGAGCCGTTCTTGTTGAGCGTGCCGCCGGTGAGGGGGTCGCCTTCAGTCTTTTCGACCGGCAGCGGCTCGCCCGACAGCATCGATTCGTCGATGGAAGAGCGGCCTTCCAGCACGATGCCGTCGACCGGCACGGCATCGCCGGGGCGGACGCGCAGGCGATCGCCGGCCTTGACCGTGTCGAGCGGCACGTCGTTTTCGGAACCGTCGTCGCCGATCAGCCGCGCGGTCTTCGGCGCGAGGTCGAGCAGCGCGCGGATCGCCGAGCCGGTTTTTTCACGGGCGCGCAATTCCAACACCTGGCCGAGGAAAACCAGCGCCACGATGACGGCGGCCGCCTCGAAATAGACCGGCACCGAGCCCTCATGACCGCGGAACTGGTGCGGGAATATATCCGGGAACAGCGTGGCGACGACGCTGTAGAGATAGGCGGCGCCAACGCCGAGCGAAATCAGCGTCCACATGTTGGGGCTGCGGTTGAGAACCGATTCCCAGCCGCGATGGAAGAAGGGGAATGCCGCCCACAGCACAACCGGGCTCGCCAGCGCCAATTCCACCCGGATCTTGGTCGAATCCTCGATGAAGGCGCTAAACGTCACACCGAGCATCGGCGCCATGGCGAAGATCAGCAATGGCACGGACAACACGGCACTCACCCAGAAGCGCCTGGTAAAATCGACCAGTTCCGGGTTCGGCCCCTCATCGCCGGTCGGCACGCCCATCGGTTCCAGCGCCATGCCGCAGATCGGGCAGGCGCCGGGCTTGTCGCGGACGATTTCCGGATGCATCGGACAGGTGTATTGCGTGCCTTTCGGCATTGGCTGCGGCTCTGGCTTGTCGCCAAGATACTTTGCCGGCTCCGCCTCGAATTTCACCTTGCAACCGGCCGAACAGAAATAGAAGCCCTGGCCTTCATGCCGGGAAAAGTGCTTCGCGGTGGCACGGTCGACACGCATGCCGCAGACCGGGTCGGTGGCGGTCAGGTAGTTTTCCGGCTCGGCCGTGAATTTCGAACGGCAGCGCTCGCTGCAGAAATGATAGCGATGGCCGCCATGCTCGGCTGTCGGCTTGCCGGCGGTCGGATCGACGGTCATGCCGCAGACCGGATCGCGAATGACGGCTTCGGCGACGGACGGAGCAGCTTTCGCCGCGCAGCAGCCGCTATGGGCGTGATGGTCGTGGTCGGAATGCGTCATGCGGAAAGGCCTCTCTGTCTCGATCTCGAAACGGAGGTAGTGCTTCCAGTGACTGGAAGGTCAAGGGCCAATTTCGACGTTTCGTTGCCCTGGTGCATGCCGGACGGGCCTGGGCGGAAAAATCCCGCAGCCAAACCGCATCCACGCTATGGACGCCGCCACTTTTGGGCTTGGCAACATCGTCCAGCAAGACCATCTATCAGCATGTTCCAGCGCTGTGCGTCCAGGGCCAGTTCCTGGACGAAGCGACCATCTGCCGGCGGCGGCAGGAGGCGATCATCGCGTTGGACTACCGTGAAGAGCGTGTCCGTCCGCCCCATACCCAGCGCCGGGAAAACGCGCTATAGACGCCGCCGAAACGGCGAGGCCGAACGGCACTTATGGCAAGAATCTCTCTAAAGCTCGATGAACTGATCGACGGCGAAGCCTTGCGCTGCGAGATGACCGCGCTGACCGCGGCCACGGCAGGCGACGGCTCCGGCAAGGCTGCGCGCGCCGGTGTTCTCCAGCTTCTCAAGGGCAGGCTGGCCGCCGGCCGCAGCATCGCCGAACGCATGCTGATGGACGACGGCAGCGGCACCGCCTGCGCCGCCCGGCTGTCGCATCTCATGGACGAGATCATCCGCGCGCTCTACGATTTCGCCGCCACCCATGTCTATCGCGTCAAAAACCCGTCTTCGGCCGAACGCATGGCCGTCGTCGCGGTCGGCGGCTATGGCCGCGGCACGCTGGCGCCGGGGTCCGATATCGATCTCCTCTTCCTGCTGCCCTACAAGCAGACGCCATGGGGCGAGCAGATCGTCGAATACATGCTCTACATGCTGTGGGATCTGGGGCTGAAGGTCGGCCACGCCACCCGCAACATCGACGAATGCCTGCGGCTGTCGCGCACCGACATCACCATCCGCACCTCGATCCTGGAGGCGCGTTTTCTGTGGGGCGAGCAGAAACTCTATGACGAGCTCCTGCAGCGCTTTGACCGCGAGGTGGTGCGCACGACCGGGCCCGAATATGTGCAGGCCAAGCTTGCCGAACGCGACGAGCGCCATGCCAAGGCCGGCGAAAGCCGCTATCTGGTCGAACCCAACGTCAAGGACGGCAAGGGCGGCCTGCGCGACCTGCAGACGCTGTTCTGGATCGGCAAGTATTTCTACCGGGTGCGCACCGGCGAGGAGCTGGTCGACAAGGGCGTCTTCACCGGCACCGAATACCGGGAATTCCAGAAGGCCGAGGACTTCCTGTGGGCGGTGCGCTGCCACATGCATTTCCTCACCGGCAAGGCCGAGGAACGGCTGCATTTCGACATCCAGCGCGAGATCGCCGAGCGGCTGGGCTACACCACACATCCGGGCCTGTCGGCGGTCGAACGCTTCATGAAGCATTACTTCCTCGTCGCCAAGGATGTCGGCGATCTGACCCGCATCTTCTGCGCGGCGCTGGAGGAAGAGCAGGCCAAGCATGTGCCGGGCTTCAACCGTATCTTCCTCACCTTCTCGCGCCGCAAGCGCAAGCTTGCCGGCACGTCCGATTTCATTATCGACAACCATCGCATCAACATCGCCGACGACCTGGTGTTCGAGCGCGATCCGGTCAATCTCTTGAGGCTGTTCTGGTTCGCCGACAAGCACGGGCTGGAATTTCACCCCGATGCGCTGAAGCTGCTAACCCGTTCGCTCGGCCTCGTCGGCAAGGCGCTCAGGCGCGACGAGGAAGCCAACCGGCTGTTCCTCGACATATTGACGTCGGACCGCAATGCCGAACTCAATCTCAGGCGCATGAACGAGGCGGGACTGCTGGCAAAGCTGATCCCGGATTTCGGCAAGATCGTCGCCATGATGCAGTTCTCGATGTACCACCACTATACGGTGGACGAGCATTTGATCCGCTGTATCGGCGTGCTGGCCGAGATCGAGCGTGGCGACGGCGGAAAGATCCACCCGCTCGCCCACACGCTGATGCCGGGGCTGAAGAAAAGCCGCGAGGCGCTCTATGTCGCGGTGCTTTTGCACGACATCGCCAAGGGGCGGCCGGAGGACCATTCCGAAGCGGGCGCTCGGATCGCGCGGCGCACCTGCCCGCATATGGGGCTGTCGGCCGCCGACACCGAAACAGTCGCCTGGCTGGTCGAGAACCATCTGATCATGTCGATGACGGCGCAAACGCGCGATCTCAATGACCGCAAGACGATCGAGGATTTTGCCGCGACCGTGCAGTCGGTCGAACGGCTGAAGCTGCTGCTCGTCCTCACCGTCTGCGATATCAGGGGCGTCGGGCCGGGCGTCTGGAACGGCTGGAAAGGGCAGTTGCTGCGCACGCTCTACTACGAGACCGAATTGCTGTTGACCGGCGGGTTTTCGGAGGTGTCGCGTGCGATGCGCACCGCAGCTGCCCGCGAAAAGCTGGCCGAAGCGCTCGCCGATTGGCCGGAGAAGGCGCGCAAGCGCTATGTCACCAAGCACTACGAGAATTATCTGCTGGCGGTCGATCTCGCCGACCAGCTTCGCCACGCCGAATTCATCCGCGAGGCGGATGCGGCGGGCAAGAAGCTCGCCACGATGATCAAGACCCACCAGTTCGAGGCGGTGACCGAGATTACCGTGCTGGCGCAGGACCATCCGCGCCTGCTGTCGGTCATTGCCGGCGCCTGTGTGGCGGCCGGCGGCAACATCGTCGACGCGCAGATCTTCACCACGTCCGATGGCCGCGCGCTGGACACCATCCTGATCTCGAGGGAATTCGACCGCGACGAGGACGAGCGCCGCCGCGCCGAGCGCGTCGGCCGCCTGATCGAGGACGTGCTGTCGGGCAAGAGCTGGCTGCCGGAGATGATCGAAAAGCGGACCAAGCCGCGGCGCGGCGCCAAGGTCTTCCGCATCCAGCCGCGCGCCGAACTCCGCAACACGCTGTCGAACCGGTTCTCGGTGATCGAGGTCGAGGGGCTGGACCGGCCGGGCCTGCTGTCCGAGATCACCGGGGCGTTGTCCGACCTGTCGCTCGACATTGCGTCGGCACACATCACCACTTTCGGCGAAAAGGTCATCGATACCTTCTATGTCACCGATCTCACCGGCCAGAAGATCGACAGCCCGACACGCATGGCCGTCATCCAAAACAGGCTGATCGCGGTCCTCGAAGGCACCGTGCCCGAGCGCGGCGGCAAGGCCAAGGCCGCGGCCGAGTGATAACCACCATTTATTTGTCCCAATCCTGCAGGCAGTCTCCAGACGCATGAGCCTTGTCAAAAAGTTCGCGACGGTCGCTTCCGGCACGCTGATGAGCCGTGCCCTCGGCTTCGGCCGTGAGATGCTGATGGCGGCCGCACTCGGCACTGGGCCGATAGCCGACGCCTTCAACGCCGCCTTCCAGTTTCCCAACACCTTTCGCCGGCTGTTTGCCGAAGGCGCCTTCAACGCCGCCTTCGTGCCGCTCTTCGCCAAGGAGATCGAGACCCACGGCATCGATGGCGCCAAGCGCTTTTCGGAAGAGGTGTTCGGCGTGCTGTTCACGGCGCTGCTGGCGCTGACCATCGCCATGGAACTGGCGATGCCGCTGATCGTGCGCTACCTGGTGGCGCCGGGCTTTGCCGACACGCCGGGAAAGTTCGAGATGACGGTCAGGCTTGCGACCATCATGTTTCCCTATCTGATCTGCATGTCGCTCGGCGCCATGATGGCCGGCATGCTGAATTCGCTGCGCCGCTATTTCGCCGCCGCGGTGGCGCCGGTGTTCCTCAACATCATCCTGATCGGCGTGCTCGCCTATGCCTGGCACAAGGGATCTGACGCGCGCACCGTCGGCTTCGCACTGGCCTGGGGCGTGCTGGCGGCGGGGCTGGTGCAACTGGCGATCGTCTGGGTGGCGGTGCGCCATGCCGGCATCTCGATCGGTTTCCGCCGGCCAAAGATGACGCCCAATGTCAAGCGGCTGCTGATCCTGGCGCTGCCGGCGGCGATCACCGGCGGCATCACCCAGATCAACCAGCTGATCGGCACCGCGATCGCCTCGGCGCAGGACAGTGCGGTGTCGTCGCTCGCCTATGCCGACCGCATCTACCAGCTGCCGCTCGGCGTCGTCGGCGTTGCCGTCGCCATCGTGCTTCTGCCCGAACTGTCGCGGGCGCTGAAGTCAGGCAATCTGATCGAGGCGGCCAATCTGCAGAACCGGTCGGTGGAGTTCACGCTGTTCCTGACCTTGCCGGCGGCGGCGGCACTGCTGGTCATGTCGGAGCCGATCGTGGGGCTGGTCTACGAACGCGGGGCGTTTGCCGCCAACAACTCGACGCCGATCGTGGCGGCAATCCTGGCGATCTTCGGCTTGGGCTTGCCGGCCTTCGTGCTGATCAAGGCGTTCACCCCCGGCTATTTCGCCCGCGAGGACACGCGCACGCCGATGATCTTCGCCGCCATCTCGGTGGCTGTGAACATCACCACCGCGCTGACGCTGTTTCCGTCGATGGGCGCGCCGGGCATCGCCGTCGCCTCGGCTGTCGCCGGCTGGGTCAATGCGCTGATGCTGCTCGGCGTGCTGATCCGGCGCGGCCATTGGGGCCGTGACGTGCCGCTGATGAGACGCATCCCACGGCTGGTGCTGTCGGCGGCGGTGATGGGGGCGGCGCTCTATGCCGCCGAGCACTGGTTTGCCACCCAACTTGCCTCGGCCTCACCGCTGGTCATCAAGGCTACGACGCTTCTCGCGCTGGTAGCCGGAGGGGCGTTGCTTTATTTCGTCACCGCCTTCGCCATCGGCGGCGCCGATTTCGGCATGATCCGGCGCAATATCAGGCGGAAGGGCTCCCCTTCGACTAGGGAATAGTCTCCAGATCCGTAAACCTAACCGTAGCGATCCGGTCGACAAGCATCAGTCTTCGCCGGACAATTCGTCATAGACCGGGCGCGGCAGCGGCTTACGTGCCTGCTTGCTAAGTTCGATCCCGAATTCGGCCCGAAGTCGCGCCGCTGTCTCCAACAGCGTCTCGCGGCCATGTCGGCGCTCCAAAGCTTTCTCGTTGGAAATGGTCATCCATTTCTCGTCAGATCGTTTGCAGAATATGTTCCACCCTATCATACATATCGATGTCGGCGCTGCCCCTCATTGCCCTGCCGGGCATTTCTCCCCGTAAACGGGGAGAAAGAAGCTGACCGCCCCTCGGCGCCCTTCCTGCAACGCTTGTCGTTGGCGAAACCGTCGATGACGCGTCTTTCTCCCCGTCTCTATACGGGGAGAAATGTCCGGCAGGACAATGAGGGGCGGCGCCGACCTGTCAAGCCGAGACAGGCGCTATAGGCGCGGCGCCAACAACATCGAACAAGCAATCCGACCTGAAGCAATTGCTTTGCCGCGATCGCCTACAGGCTCTTGATCCGCTCCCCGCTCTCGTCCATAAGCGCGCCGTCGAAAGACTTTCGCCGCGCGCGAAACGGCCCTCCACAAGCCAGGGAAATCCCATGACTGACTCCAATCGGCCCGTGTTCAATCAGCCCGCCTTAAATCAGCCTGCCTTCAAGCCACTCGTCTTTTCCGGCGTCCAGCCGACCGGCAATCTGCATCTCGGCAACTATCTCGGCGCCATCAAGAAATTCGTCGCCCTGCAGGACACCTCCGATTGCATCTATTGCGTCGTCGACCTGCATTCGCTGACCGCGCAGCTCGTCCATGACGATCTCAGGGACCAGACGCGCTCAATCACCGCGGCGTTCCTCGCCTCCGGCATCGACCCGAACAAGCACATCGTCTTCAACCAGTCGCGGGTCATGCAGCACGCCGAGCTCGCCTGGATCTTCAACTGCGTGGCCCGCATCGGCTGGATGAACCGGATGACGCAGTTCAAGGACAAGGCCGGCAAGGATCGCGAGAACGCCTCGCTTGGGCTGCTCGCTTATCCGAGCCTGATGGCGGCCGACATCCTCGTCTACCGTGCCACCCACGTGCCGGTCGGCGATGACCAGAAGCAGCATCTGGAGCTGACACGCGACATCGCGCAAAAATTCAACAACGACTTCTCGGACCGCATCGCCGGCCTTGGCGTCGGCGTCGAGATGAAGGTCGGCGAAGAGACGGTGAACGGCTATTTCCCGCTGACAGAACCGATCATCGGCGGACCGGCGGCGCGCATCATGTCGCTGCGCGACGGCTCGAAGAAGATGTCGAAGTCGGATCCGTCGGACCTGTCGCGCATCAATCTGACCGACGATGCCGACACCATCTCCAAGAAGATCCGCAAGGCCAAGACCGACCCCGAGGCGTTGCCCGGGGAATTGGACGGCCTGGCCAGCCGGCCCGAAGCCGAAAACCTCGTCGGCATCTATGCAGGTCTCGCCGAGATATCGAAGGAGGCGGTGCTGAAAGAGTTCGGCGGCCAGCAATTTTCGGTGTTCAAGCCGGCGCTGGCCGACCTTGCCGTGGAAAAGCTGGCGCCGGTCGCCGGCGAAATGCGCCGCATTTCCGATGATCGCGCCTATGTCGACGCGGTGCTCAGGGACGGCGGCGAGCGGGCCGGCGCCTTGGCCGAGGCGACGATGAAGACCGTGCGCGACATCATCGGCCTGCTGCAAAGCTGAACCTTACAGTGCCGCGCGTCCATTTGGACGCGCAAAAGACGCACTGACGCACCGACATCGCTACATCCGCCGGTCGCTTGCGGCCGGGCTGTGGCGGTGGCAGATTGCGACCGAAACCATCGAACAGGGTGAATATGGTCTCCAAACGCCTCAGCCGAGAAGCCGGCCATCGCCGCAAGTTCTTGGCGATCATCGACGACACGCCCGAATGCGAGCGGGCCGTCGTCTACGCCTCGAAACGCGCGCAGAGCACCAACGGCGTGCTGGTGCTGCTCTATGTGATCGAGCCCGACGATTTCCAGCATTGGCTGGGTGTCGAGAAGATCATGCGCGAGGAGGCCACCGCCACCGCGCGGGCGGCGCTTGATGCGTACGCGAACAAGGTGCGCCAGAAACTCGGCATCGAGCCGGAACTGGTGGTGCGCGAAGGCAAGCCGACCGAAGAGATCCACAAATTGATCGAGGAAGACCAGGATATTGCCATCCTCGTGCTGGCGGCCGGCGCCGGCAAGGAGGGGCCGGGTCCGCTGGTCGGCGCGGTCGCCGGCAAGGGCGCCGCCTTCCCGATCCCGGTGACGGTGGTGCCGCAGAACCTGTCGGACGAAGAAATCGACAGCCTGGCGTGAAGTGTGCTGATATTCAGGTGAGGTCGGCCTGCGAACGGCCGTTTCCTGCGCTTCCGTACCCAAAAGTACGCTCCGCTCCGGTTCTCGGAAAGCGTGATTTTTCGGCTCGGCCTGACCTGAATCTCAACACACCTCAAAGTATGTTGCAGAAGACCGCAAAAACATTCTCCCAGCCAGCCGTTCCGGCGATGGCTTTCGCTTGAATGTCCTGCCGATAAGGCCTATTTAGAATTATTCCAAACTATCTGCCCGAATGGGCACGGAGACGTCCATGTTCATCCAGACCGAATCGACGCCAAATCCGGCGACATTGAAGTTCCTGCCCGGCAAGGAAGTGCTTGTCGAAGGCACCGCCGATTTCCGCGATGCCGACAGCGCCGCTACGGCTTCGCCGCTGGCCGGCCGGCTGTTCGAGATCCCCGGCGTCACCGGCGTCTTCTTCGGCTATGATTTCGTCACCGTGACCAAGGACGGCCCCGATTGGCAGCATCTGAAGCCGGCGATCCTCGGCGCCATCATGGAACACTTCATGTCCGGCGCGCCGGTGATGGCCAAGGCCGGCCCCGCCGCCGAGACCAGCCAGACCGGCGAATTCTACGACAAGGCCGACGAGGAACTGGTCATCACCATCAAGGAGCTGCTTGATACGCGGGTGCGCCCCGCCGTCGCCCAGGACGGTGGCGACATCACCTTCCGCGGCTTCGAGAACGGCACCGTGTTCCTGCACATGAAGGGCGCCTGCGCCGGCTGCCCGTCATCGACGGCGACGCTGAAGCACGGCATCCAGAACCTGCTCCGGCATTTTGTGCCCGAGGTGCAGCAGGTCGAACAGGTCTCTT
Organism: Mesorhizobium sp. WSM4849; assembly: GCF_055811385.1. Taxonomy (NCBI): domain Bacteria; kingdom Pseudomonadati; phylum Pseudomonadota; class Alphaproteobacteria; order Hyphomicrobiales; family Phyllobacteriaceae; genus Mesorhizobium; species Mesorhizobium sp. WSM4849. The sequence goes on along the minus strand of NZ_JBVVPW010000001.1, from coordinate 9,486 downwards.
AACGACTCAAAAAAACGTCAATTCGCCTGTCGCGCGACAACAAAAAACCGGGCCAAAGTGCCCGGTTTTCTGTTTTGGGACGTCAGTTGTTGCCTAGACGGTCCGCGTATGAGCTCTAGAGAACGATAACCTTGGCGCCGACCGAGGTGCGGTCGTAAAGGTCGATAATGTCTTGATTCATCAGCCGGATGCAGCCCGACGACATCGCCTTGCCGATCGAGTTCCACTCCGGGCTGCCATGCAGCCGGTAGCCCGAATCGCCGCCCTTGTTGAACAGATACAGGGCGCGCGCGCCGAGTGGGTTGGTCAATCCCGGCTCCATGCCGCCGGCAAACTTGGCGAGCTCCGGCTGGCGCTTGATCATCGCCGAAGGCGGCGTCCAGGTCGGCCATTCGCGCTTCGCCGCGATACGGGCGGTGCCGCGCCATTCAAAACCCTCGCGGCCGACGCCGATCCCGTAACGCATCGCCTCGCCGCCGCCCATGACATAATAGAGAAACTTGTTCTGCGTATCGACGACGATGGTGCCCGGCTTTTCATGGGTGTCGTAGCTAACGACCTGCCGGCGGTACTTGAACGGCACCTTTTCGATCGGAATGCGCGGCAGTTGATAGCCCGCATCGGTCATCGGGCCATAGTTGTTGGTGAATATCTGCGAGCCGATGGTGCTGCAACCAGCAATAGCCGTCGACAGCGCAAGTGCGGCGACGATTGCGAATGACTTCATGCGCATGAAAAGGTCCGATGCCCCGCCCGAAATAGAGCGGCTCGAGACGGCCGCTTTGTCGCCATCATTCATGCTGGCATTTGCTTTGCTTGCCAAGCGGGCGATGCCTATATGCAGGGGCTTACATGCCGGTAAGTCGGCAACTGTGGCTTTTCGGCAACGGCGATCATAAGATTATGTAGGAAATTCAATGGGGCGGCCTGCCAAGCCGCCGGAAGTCAAGGAACTCATCATGAATGTCGGAGATGCCGCCCAGCGTTCCGGCCTGCCGGCCAAGACCATTCGCTACTATGAGGAGATCGGCCTGATCCGGCCGCAGCGCGCCGGCAACGGCTACCGCGACTATTGCGGCGACGACATCCACCGGCTGACTTTCCTGCGCCGCGCGCGCAATCTCGGCTTTTCGATCGACGACTGCCGCCAGCTGATGGCGCTCTATCAGGACCGCAGCCGCGCCAGCCATGACGTGCGCGAGATCGCCGCCGCGCATGTGAGTGCAATCGAGGAGAAGGTGCGCGAGCTGCAGTCGATGCGCTCGACCCTGCAGAAGCTGATCCATGCCTGCCACGGCGACGACCGGCCGGACTGCCCGATCCTGGACGATATTGCGGGGGCTGCGCAGGCTGGAGATAAAATCGCTTCCGCGGCGGCGTGAGCGACTAGCCTCCGACACTCCGCGAGGCCGCAAACGGGCGGCCCTTACGACCCCGGCGGGCGATACCGGATCGACTTTGCCTTCCCAAGCGCTTGCATCGTCTCTTCGACGCTTAGGAGGACGGTGGTCTCATACGAGCTGAGCGCCCCGCCCGCACCGATAGCCAGCATGACAGATGCCATCGAAACGTTGTCTGGAGCCTCCCATAGATTCCAGCCATCGTGCTCTCCGAAGGCGTACCAGAACCCGTGTAGCTTTCCGCCCACCGATTCGATGTAGTCCGCCTCGCGTCGATCCTCGGGGTTTTCGATCAAGCGCGCCCAGGTTTCGGGCGTATAGCCGAATTGCGTGAGATACATCGGCATGGTTCGTCTCCTCCCAGAGCTGTCCCCAACGAATGTAGTAAAGCGCCCGATACAGGGAGAGGCGAGTCGTTTCCGAGGCGTAGTACCGCTGGCTTAGTTGCGGGGCCGCTAATGGAGGTGCTTCACTGGCTTTCTTCAGGGAGTAAGGCCAATGGCAGCGTATCTCATTGCTGATGTAGACATAACCGATGCCGCCGTTTTCGAGGAATACCGCCGGGATGTGCCAGCAACCGAAGCGCGCTATGGGGGACGGTACATCGCTCGTGGCGGAGCCACCAAAGTGCTGGAAGGCGATTGGGAACCTCATCGCCTGGTCATTGTCGAGTTTCCGGACATGGCCTCCCTCATGGCATGGTACGGCTCTCCAGAGTACAGCCGGCTCAAAGCTATCCGTGAACGCTGCGCAAAGACGAGGATCATTGCTCTGGAGGGCGTGATCCCCGTTGGTTGAAGGCCGGGTTTGTTAACCGGATAATCGCCCAGAGAAAGGCCGGGCGGGCGTCGACAGGTTGACTAAGCGCTGATGGATTAGGCATAGAGGCACCAAGGTCTGAGGGCGGGACGGTGACGCATCGGTCAGCAAAACCGACGTAGTGGGTTCAATTCCTACTCAGACCTCCAGCCAGCCCACTGGCGCTGATCTGTTCCGCTGTTGCATTATTTTCCGGTGGGTTTGTCAGCCAGATAATCGCCGAAAGAAAACGGGTTCAAACCGTGAACAGAATCTGGCATGGTGCCGCCATGCCAATCATCTCACCTGTACCCCTCAATCCCCTGATCGACGGCCGCCAGTCGGAACGCGCGATGCTGGTCAGGCGCGGCGTGCAGCGGCTGCTCAAGGAGATGGGCGCGCATGTGCTGCCCGAGCTGTCGCTGGCGACCGGGCGCCGTGCCGACCTCGTCGCGCTGACCCGCCAGGGTGACATCTGGATCATCGAGATCAAATCCTCGATCGAGGATTTCAGGGTCGACCGCAAATGGCCGGATTACCGGCTGCACTCCGACCGCTTCTTCTTTGCCACGCATCCCGGCGTGCCCTCGGAGATCTTTCCGCAGGAATGCGGCTTTATCCTCTCCGACGGCTACGGCGCCGAAATCCTGCGCGATGCGCCCGAGCACCGCATGGCCGCGGCAACGCGCAAGGCGCTGATGCTGAGGATCGCGCGAGCGGGTGCATCGCGGCTGCTCGCGGCGGAACTCGCCGGTGTGGCGGTGCCAGCGCTGGACGGTGAAAGCGAATAGGAGTGCGCCGGTCGGCGACAAGCCTCGCACGTCGCCACCCAGCGTTGGCATCGGACCGTGCCTTTCTGCGGGCCTGCCGATCCCCTCGAGATGATTTTTGATCTTGCACCGATGATTTCCGCCTGCCTGCGCTGTCCTGATCAATAGGCGCTGGAATGGTCCGGTGGCGGAAAGAGAGGTGATCCATGGGATCGTTACAAGGTCAGAATGTCGTCGTCATCGGAGGAAGCCGGGATGTCGGCCGCTCGATCGTGGAAGCCGCGCTTGGCGAAGGGGCAACAGTGCTTGCAGTTGCTCGTGGCACAGAAGCCCTGAAACAGCTCTCCCGGGAGACGTCACGTGTGAAGACGCTGGCGGTCGACGCCACCAAAGAGACCGCACCCGATGCGGTTTTCGCCGCGCTTGAACCAGACGTCCTAGTGATCTGCGCCGGCGCCCTCGCTCCGTCCGCGCCCGTCCAGGAACAGAGCTGGGAGGACTTCTCGGCAAACTGGGAAATGGACGTCAAGGCATCGTTCCTGTTCTGCAAGGCGGCACTCCAGGGTCGGCTCAAGCCGGGGAGCCGGGTGGTTCTGATCTCCAGCGGCGCGGCATTCAGCGGCGGGCCGCCGAACTCTGGCGGCTATGCCGGCGCAAAACGCATGCAGTTGTTCCTCGCCGGTCATAGCCAGAAGGAATCGGACCGACTTGGTTTCGGCCTGCGTTTCATGGCGCTTTCGCCGGCGCGCATCATGCCGGGCACCGGCGTCGGCGATCGCGGCATCGACGGCATTTCGGCCTATATGGGCATTAGCCCGGCGGACTTCCTGGCGGGCATGACCGACATGCAGACGCCGGCCGATGTCGCACGGGCTGTAGTCGCGCTCGCCACCGGCCAAGCGCAGGGCTGCTCCTTCGTGGTGAGCGGCAGCGGACTTGCGGCGGCGGCATGAGGCGCGCAGGATGCCAGCCGACTTCAGCACCGCGGGCTTCCTATGACAGACGCTCCTGGCCCTGTTGAGCCATTGGGCCTGCCGGTCCTCGATCGGCTGGCCTTCGAGCGCTTGACAGTGGCTCATCGCCGCGAGCTTAAGCTCCACTGCTACCGGATGATGGGCTCGTTGCACGAGGCGGACGACCTCGTGCAGGACACTTTCCTGCGGGCGTGGCGCGCACGGTCGCAGTTCGACGGACGAGGCTCGGTTCGCGGCTGGCTCTACACAATCGCCACCAATAGCTGCCTCAACGCCATCAAGGCGAGGTCGACGGCGCATCGCATTCTCCAGCAACCCGAACGGCCGCCCTCCAACGGGCGGGCCGTCGGCGGGCCTGCCGAGCTCACCTGGCTGGAGCCCTATCCGGACGCCGAGCTTCCGGACCTCGTTGACGGCGAGCCCGGCCCGGAAGCGCGCTACGAGACCCGTGAAGCGGTGCAACTTGCCTTCGTCGCGGCGATCCAGCTTCTGCCGCCCAGGCAGCGGGCCGCCCTGTTGCTTTGCGACGTGCTGGGGTGGTCTGCGGTCGAGACGGCGCAATTGCTGGGTGGATCGGCCGCTTCGATCAACAGCGCCTTGCAGCGGGCCCGCGCAACGCTTGGCGAGCGATACCCTCAGGGACGCCCCGTGCAGCGGTCACGGTCCAGTCCGGAGGAGGGCCTGCTGCTCGAACGCTACATGCGTGCCTGGCAGACCGCCAACCTCGACGGCTTCATCGAACTCTTGAGGGAGGACGCCACCTACCACATGCCGCCATGGCGGGAATGGTACCAAGGGCGCAAGGCGATCCGCGATTTCATCGAGACCGTGTGGGGCAATTTTGCCGGCTATCGCACGGTGGCCACCCGAGCCAACGGCCAGCCCGCTGTCGGGGTCTATGCACTGGACCATCGTGACCGTGTATGGCGACCCCACTCGCTGCATGTCATTGAGCCCGCCGACCGCAAAATCGTTTCCCTGACGATCTATGTACCGCCGCTCGGGCCCGAACTGTTTGCAGCCTTCGGCCTGCCGCCGGTCTAGTCCGCTTCCGCCTCGCCCGCCGCCGGCGCGATCAGCAGCACGGCGGCGCCGAGGATCGCGGCGATGAAGGAGCCGGCCAGGATGCCGACCTTGACCGCGTCCTGCAGCTCGACGTTGCTGGCAAAGGCGAGCAGGCCGATGAACAGGCTCATGGTGAAGCCGATGCCGCAGAGCAGCGAAATGCCGACCATGTGCAGCCAGCCGGCATTGACCGGCAGATCGGCAAGGCCGAGCCGGATGGCAAGCGCGGAAGAACCGAACACGCCGACCAGCTTGCCGGCGACGAGGCCGGCGGCGACGCCCAGCGTCAGCGGCTCGATCAGGGTGGCTGCGCTCAGGCCGGCGAGCGAGACGCCGGCATTGGCGAAGCCGAAGATCGGGACGACGACGAACGGCACTATCCTGTGCAGACCGTGCTCAAGCCGGTGCAGTGGTGAATGGTCTGAGTCTTGGCTGATGCCCGGGGTGATTTTCAAAGGTATGGTCAGGGCCAGCGCCACGCCGGCGAGCGTGGCATGGACGCCCGATTTCAGCACCAGCACCCACAGGACGACACCAAGCAACAGATAGGGCAGCAGCGTCAGCACCTTCATGCGGTTGAGAACGACGAGTAGAGCGATGACGGCGAAGGCAGCGCCGAGATAGGCGAGCGACAGGCCGCTCGTGTAGAACACCGCGATGATCATCACGGCGCCAAGGTCGTCGATGATGGCGAGCGCGGTGAGGAATACCTTCAGCGACCCCGGCACGCGGCTGCCGAGCAGCGACAGCACGCCAAGCGCAAACGCGATGTCGGTGGCGGTCGGGATCGCCCAGCCGGACAGAGCGGCTGGGTTGTCCCGGTTGACGGCGACATAGACAAGTGCTGGCACCAGCATGCCGCCGGCAGCGGCGATGCCGGGCAGGGCGCGGCGTGGCCAGGTCGAGAGCTGGCCGTCCAGCATCTCGCGCTTGATCTCCAGGCCGACCAGCAGGAAGAACACGGCCATCAGGCCGTCATTGATCCAGTGCGATACGCTGAGGGGTCCCAGATAGGCGTGAAGGGCATCGAAATAGGTTTCGGCCAGCGGCGAATTGGCGACGACCAGGGCCAATGCCGCGGCTGCCATCAGGACGATGCCGCCTGCCGCCTCGCTGGCTAGGAATTCGCGAAAAATGGAGATCGGCCGCGGCTTCTGGTCCTGCATGTCGTCTCCGTCCTATCGGCCGGCGGGGCCGGTGTCGCCTCGTGCGATGATGCGCAAACACCAATGGCAGGGCAAGTCTCTACAGCGCGTATCCTTTAGGGCGGGCAAAGGACGCTGTAGCACTTTGATTTTGCGCATGATCCCCAGCGAAACGCCGACGCGAACCTTCGGCTCGGTCAGGCGTCAGCGCGGCGCGCGCTTGGCGAGTATCCGCTGCAGCGTACGGCGATGCATGTTGAGCCGGCGGGCGGTCTCGGAGACGTTGCGATCGCACATTTCGTAGACGCGCTGGATGTGCTCCCAGCGCACCCGGTCGGCCGACATCGGGTTTTCAGGCGGTGCGGCGCGTTCACCCGCCGTGCGGGTAAGGGCCGCGAAAATGTCGTCGGCATCGGCCGGTTTCGACAGATAGTCGATGGCCCCCAGCTTCACCGCCGTCACCGCGGTGGCGATGTTGCCATAGCCGGTGAGGATGATGGCGCGGGCGTCGTCGCGCTTCTCGCGGATGGCGGCGACGACGTCGAGGCCGTTGCCGTCGGCGAGCCGCATGTCGACCACGGCATAGGCGGGCGGGTTGGCGCGCGCCTTGGCCACCGCCTCCTCGACGCTCTCGGCCGTCTCGACCACGAAACCCCTGGTTTCCATGGCGCGGGCAAGACGCGTGAGGAACGGCTTGTCGTCGTCGACGATCAACAGCGAGGTGTCCTCGCCTTCAACCATTGCGCCAATCGTTTCGTCGCCGTTCATCGTCTTCTAAATTCCTGCTGCCTGATTTTTACGCAAATATAGTTTTGGAGCGCTATTGTCCAATTCAAGCCGTGTCAAACATGGTGGCTGAAGCCGATTCAGGATTGAGGAAGACGCTGCGCGGCCACGATATCTGCACGACGGCGCCCTCGCCCGGCTCGTTTGAATTGCGGAAATCGAGCGTAGCCCCCGAGCGCTCAAGCAATGTCTTGGCTATGAAAAGCCCCAGTCCCAGGCCGCCGCCGGCCTCGGTGCCCTGGCGCGTCGACATATAGGGCTCGCCTATGCGATCGATGATTTCGGGAGGGAAACCCGGCCCGTCGTCGGTGATCGAGAAGGTGACGGCAGCCTCGTTCCAGCTCCAGCGCACGGTGACGGCCTTGCGGGCAAAATCGACGGCATTCTCGACCAGATTGCCGAGGCCGTAGATGACGCCGGGATTGCGCCGTCCGACTGGTTCGGGGCCGATGCGCTCGCCGGGGCGAAGCTTGATCGAGATGCCGAAATCGCGGTGCGGGGCCGTCATCTCCTCGACCAGCGAAGTCAGCGGCATGCGGGAGAGATGCGCCTCGCCCTCGGAAGACAGGCTGGTCAGGCGCTTGAGGATTTCGCGGCAACGCTCACTCTGCGAGCGCAGCAGCGTCACGTCCTCGCCGTATTTCGGATCGTCGCGGAGCGCCTTCTCCATCTCCTTGGCGACAAGCGTGATGGTGGCAAGCGGCGTGCCGAGCTCATGCGCGGCGGCGGCGGCAAGGCCGTCCAGCGCCGACAGATGCTGCTCGCGCTGCAGCACCAGTTCGGTGGCGGCAAGCGCGTTGGCGAGCAGCCGGGCTTCCTCGGCCACGCGGAAGGCGTAGATCGCGGTGAAGGCGATCGAGGAAAACACCGCCATCCACATGCCGGCGACATAGATGAACGGCATCTCCAGCGGCGCGCCCTCGTACCAGGGCAGCGGCAGATGGAAGAAGACCAGCAGGCTCGCCGCCACCATCACCAGCGCGCCGAGGATGGCGGTCAGGCGCAGCGGCAGCGACGTCGCCGAGATGACCACGGGCACGGTCACTAGCACTGAAAACGGATTGGTGAGGCCGCCGGTCAGATAGAGCAGGCCGGCAAGCTGCAGGCTGTCGATAGTCAGAATGGCGAAAGCCGGCAGCGGAGTCAGCCGATGCGCCGCCGGATAGCGGAAGGTCAGCAACAGGTTCATCCAGGCCGAGCAGGCGATCAGCGCGAAGCAGAGGCTGACGGGCAGCGGGAACTTCAATCCATAGGCAACGACGATAACCGTAAGGCTCTGGCCGACGATGGCAAGCCAGCGCAGCCTGATGAGCGTGTTGAGGCGCAGCCGCTGGCTTTGCTGGAAGTCGGGCGCCCGCAGGATGTTTATCATGGAAAAGGATTATAGCCGGAAAAGGATAAAGGCTAGGTCCCCCGCGGTTTGGCGCGGCTGGTGGCGGTGGCGAGAAGCGGGTTCTCCGGCCAGACATGCCGGGGATAGCGGCCACGCATGTCGGCCCGCACATCGGCCCAGGAGCCGCGCCAGAACCCGGGCAGGTCGCGCGTCGTCTGGATCGGCCGGTGCGCCGGCGACAAAAGCTCGAGCGTCAGCGGTACGGTGCCGTTGGCGATTGCGGGATGCCGGTCGAGACCAAACAGCTCCTGGACGCGGATCGCCAGCACCGGCCATTCACCGTCATAGCGGATCGGCACGCGGCTGCCCGAGGGAGCGTCGAAATGGGTCGGCGCCAGTGCCTCGATCCTGCGCTGGAGATCGTGCGGCACCAATGCCATGAGGCCGGCCGAGAGCACGCCCGGATCGATCGCGGCAAAGGACGCTGCGCCGGAGAGGAAGGGCAGCAGCCAATCGTCGAGGCGGTCGACGAGCGCCGCGTCGGAAACATCGGGCCAGGGCGCGCCGAGGCCGCGATGCAGCCAGCCGAGCCGTTGGCGCAACGTTTCCGCTTCCTTGCCCCACGGCAAAAGCGACAGGCCGTGTTCGCGCAAGGCGTCAAGGATCGCGCGATCCGCGTCGACGCCGGCCGGCGCCGGCAGCATGCGTTCGGACAGGGTGATGGCGCCGAGGCGAACGGTTTCACGCACGCGCACTGCGCGCCTGTCGCGGTCGAAACCGGTTTCGCGGCTGGTCTCGATCTCGTCGGCAAGCGAATCGCGAATGTCGGCCTCGTCTATCGCCGCCGCTGCCGTGATGCGGGCGTTCTGCGCCTTGCCCTGCAGATCGGCGACGACGAGCCAGGCCGCCCCCGCCAGCGGATCGGCGGCGTCGAGCATGGCGCCCGAACCGTTGGCCAGCACGAAACGGCCGCGCTCGCCGCGCGCCTTGGCGACGCGGTCCGGCCAGGCATGGATGAGGAGCGCGCCGGCGCTGCTACCCTCCCCCTTGCGGGGAGGGTCGGCGAGTGAGCCTTGCCCAGCAAGGCGAGGGAGACGGGGTGGGGTCGGCGATGGCGTGCCCGACCCGGGGGGGGGGCCCCCCCCCCCCCCCCCCGCGGCCGCCCCCCCCCCCCCGCGGGGGGGGGGGGGGGGGGGGGGGGGCCCCCCCCGCCCC